>NZ_FR895029.1:8022-9414 GCF_000434655.1 Clostridium sp. CAG:43
CGGTCGGATAGAGAAATTCCAGAATGGCTTTCACTCCATCCTTTTCGCGGATGCCGTCAGCATTTTTCTTCCATCCCGCCGCATCCAGCATCTCTTCCGCCTTCTCCACATCATAGGAAATGTTCTCCATTTCATCGTTGTACCACGGCATCTTGTCACAGACACTATATGCCGGGCTGCCGTAACCATTTAACACATGATCGATCATTTCCTGCCGGTCAATCGCCAGGTTGAGCGCCCGGCGCACCTGCACATCCGCGGTAAAATCATTGCCGATTTTTACGCCATCCTCCCGTACCGTCTCCGGAACCGCCGGGAGGTTAAATCCACGGTTGTCCACCGTCTCACAGTCCAAAAGACTGAATTCTGGAACCGACTGGTCTGCATAGGACGCCGCCGTGTACGCCACATCCACCTGCCCGGCGCGCACCGCCGCAAATGCCGCATCCTCTTCCATAAAGAGAATCGTGACCTGCCGCATCTTCGGCACATCCCCATAATAATCCGGGTTGGCTTCCAGAATCACCTGCTGCCCCTTGTCCCACTGTTTCAGGATATATCGCCCGGAACCGATCGGATGTGTGCCGTAATCCGTTCCATATGCATGCTCCGGCACAATTCCCGTCACCGCCATCGTGTATGACCAGATAGCAAACGGACGTTCCATCTCAAACACAACCGTCACATCATCGATCGCCTCCGCCTGTTTCAGCATTGAAAAATCGTTGACGGAACTCGTCTCTTTCAATGTGTTATAAGTGAATGCCACATCCTCCGCGGTCAGCGCCTCGCCATCCGTGAATTTCGCATCGTCGCGGATCGTTACCGTCCATGTCATTCCATCCTCGGAGGTCTCCACATCTGTCGCCAGATCATACCCGATACTCAAATCTGCTTCTGTCACCGTCAGGGTGCTCTGGATCAGCGGTTCATGCATATGCTCGCCCGCGCCCCAGCCATATGCCGGATCAAAGCCCGCCTCCGGCTCTGAAGTCGGCGGCATCGCGATAATAACGCTTGTTTGGGTATTTTCCGTCTGTTCTGCGCCGGAACCGCCTTTCCGCGCCTGATTTCCAGCGTTTCCGCATCCGGAAAGCATGACTGCCGCCGCTAAGGCAGTGACGCCAAGTGCCCTGGCTTCTCCGAACACCTTTCCAATGATTTTGCCTGTATTTTCTCGTTTTTTCATATTTTCTGTTGTACCCCTATATTTTTCTTTATGAAACAAAAGGATATCAGAAAAGTGCGATCCCTGCTGAACCGCTGTACCTTCCTGGTATCCTTCTCCATTTTTCTTATTTATCTCAGTTAAAAAAGAATGTGCCTTGGCACATTCTCGTGCCGAGCGCAGTCGCTTGCGACATGTTTCTTCTTCGCGCGAGTGCGCATCCC
>NZ_FR895029.1:9481-12450 GCF_000434655.1 Clostridium sp. CAG:43
CGAGAAGGCTCCCACCTCTTTAGGTGGTGAGTCCTGATTCCTATTTTTTCGTTCCCCCGCTTCTGCAAGGCAGCATCTGCTTGTGCAGCGCTGTTTTCTTTTTCTTATATACATTTAGACTCATTTTAGATGTCTGTTATCTTATTATTATTCCGTCGGCGTCGTCTTTCTCACATTCGTCTCCAGGAAACGGTTATATCCGAGCCAGCCCGGATTCTCCCCGCCGCTCTTTAAGACTTCCAGCATCGTCTCCATCTTCGCATCGGTATTGTCCGCGAAATTCAATGCCAGCGCCTCCAGAAGCGCCGGTTTCTTCGGGGAACCATACTCTAATTCGCCGTGGTGCGCAAGGATGCAGTGCTTTAACTCCGCCGCTGTCTTTGCTGGGAATCCCGGAATCTCCTTAATACGGTCTGCAACCATCATCGTGCCGATCACGATATGACCTAAGAGCTGACCGTCGTCCGTATAATCATTTTCCGGAAATGCGGATAATTCCTGCACTTTTCCGATGTCGTGGAACAGCGCCGCCGTCAGAAGCAGATCGCGGTTCAGCGCCGGATATGACTTCGTGTAGAAATCACAGAGTTTCATAACACTTAACGTATGTTCCAAAAGTCCGCCCACAAAACCATGATGCACACTCTTCGCCGCCGAATGGAAGCAGAATTTCTTCACAAATGCCTTATCTTCCAGGAAATAGCTGGATGCCAGCTTTTTCAGGTACGGATTCTGGAAAGACTGCACCAGAGCCGTCAGCTCCTGATACATTATCTTGATATCCTTTGAGCTGACCGGAAGGTAATCACTTTCCTGATACTCGCCCTCGTCCGCCTTGCGTATGCGCTTGATATTTAACTGGTTGGAACCCTGGAAGACCGTCACATCGCCGTCCACATAGACGTACTGCAGCGGCTCAAAATCATTGATGCCCGGGGAACTTAAATCCCAGATTTTGCAGTCTACCGTGCCTGTTTTATCCTGAAGCAGCACGGAAGCGTACTCTTTTCCGTTTTTCGTCACCGCGTGCTGTTTCGTCTTACATAAATATACGTCCGAGACTCTCATCCCTTCCCGGAACTGTTCAATATATCTCATTCTGCCTATATCCTCCTGAATTTCTATCTGGCGCGCAGAGATACCAAAAATGGAATTTCCGTGTATCCGTCGCGCCCTTTCCGCATCACATTTACCGATACAGACACGCCGCTCGCGGAATTTTCAATCTGCGCCTGGAGATCTTTGAAACTTCCGATCTCCTTTGTGCCAAATTTCACAATAATATCGCCGGGCTGGATGCCAGCGTCATATGCCGGGCTGCCGGAGACTGCCTCCGTCACGTAAACGCCCGCCGGAATGCCGCTCCCCTGCATCGCACGGCTCACATCCTGTCCCAGGATGCCCAGATATGCCGCCGAAACGCCATTCGTCAGCCGCTCCAGAATCGGCTTGTAGCTGGAAATGGTGTACGCCGCCGTCCGATCCGTACAGCTCTCGCTGCGGCAGGACTCCGATGTCCAGCCGACCATCTCTCCGGCTGTATTGATCAAAAAGGTACCCGTCTGCGAATTGCTGCTGATATCCGCATACAGGATCCGCGTCAGTCCATCTGTAATCTGCACATTGCGCGCCACGTAGGATACCGTTCCGAACGAAAGCGAATGCACCTGTCCGGACGGACCGCCGATACCTACGAGGACATCGCCTGCCTTGACCGTATATGAATTGGCAAGTGAAAGCACCTGCACCTTTTTCCGCTCTTCTTCCGGCAGATTGCCGGACGGCACCGCCACAACTGCCATTCCGAGCACTTCGTCAATCTGGCGCACTGTACCAGCGATCTTCGTTCCATCCGAAAATCTCACATTGATCGAATCTGCCGCCCGCACCGCATCGGCGTAAGTAAAGATCAAAAATTCTCCATCACTCTCCGCGATGACTGCACCTGCATAATCACCCGTATTTTCCACCGGGTTTCCAAATATATCCGTATCCTGTTTGCCGGAGCTGACCGTCACGATCGACTTATCACCCTGTTCCCCGATTCCACGCAGCACCGACGTCATCGAATTGAAATTGTCTGCGGAAAACTGATAGCTGGAAAGCGCCTCGCTGACCGCCTCATCAATCTCCTGCTCCATTTGTTCCGGCTGCGCTGTCATATCCGCATCTGCACCGTCCGACGGCGAAACAGAGTCCGGATCGTCCTTGGAAAACTCGACTGAGGATGTCTCCTGCATCCCATTTTCCTGAAAACACCGATCCGCAAACGGCTTTACCGCCGCAAACGAAACCGCCGCGACTCCTCCAAATACGGCTGACGCGCATACAAAGAGAGCCACCCGCTTCGCAATCTGTTTTCTGGTCAGCGGCGGCTTCACTATCGTTTCTCTCATGAATTCCCGTTTTTCCTTTTTTTCAAGTTCTTCTGAATCCGGCATTTCACTTTCCCCTTTGCATAACATATCCTAATTATACTTTCCTTCTTAAGGTTATGCAAGAAAAAAGTGCGAATGCTTGGCTAGACGGCGGGGAATGTGATATAATGTGAACACTTGACGAGGTCTTTTCGAGTCTAGTGAGAACTTATACCTGACCACTTAATGAGGTCTTTCACGAATTTAGTGGTCACGGTATCATGTGAACACCATTTAAATTAAGAGGATTACCACAACATGAATGAAAAAGCATTAAAAACTCTCGAATATACAAAGATCATCGACCAGCTCACGGAGTACGCCTCCACGGAGATGGGAAAACAGATGTGCCGGGAACTGCAGCCGTCCTGTGATCTGGGGACGATCCGGCAGAGCCAGACGGAGACGACCGATGCCCTGACGCGCGTCCGCATGAAGGGAAGTCTCTCCTTCGGCGGCGTGAAGGATGTGCGTGGTTCCATGAAACGTCTGGAAATCGGAAGTTCCCTGGGGATCCCGGAGCTTCTCGCTGTCAGCTCCCTGCTGACAGTC
>NZ_FR895029.1:12463-13817 GCF_000434655.1 Clostridium sp. CAG:43
GACAGTCGCTGCCCGCGCGCAGAGCTACGGACGCCATGAGAAATCCGAAGAATTTCCAGATGATTCCCTTGATGAGCGCTTCCGCGCCCTGGATCCGCTGACGCCGGTCAACAATGAGATCAAGCGCTGCCTGCCATCCGAGGATGAGGTCAGCGATGACGCAAGTCCGGGACTTGCCAAAGTGCGCCGCTCCATGAAGATCGTGGGCGGACGCGTTCATACCCAGTTAAATTCTATTTTAAATTCCAACCGGACCTATTTACAGGATGCCGTCATCACAATGCGCGACGGGCGCTACTGCCTGCCGGTCAAGGCTGAGTATAAATCCCAGGTCCCAGGCATGGTGCACGACCAGTCCTCGACCGGTTCGACTGTATTTATCGAGCCGCTCGCGATCGTCAAGCTGAACAACGAACTGCGCGAGCTGGAAATCCAGGAAAAACGGGAAATTGAGTTCGTTCTGGCAGCTCTTTCCAGCCAGCTTATGCCTTACACCGACGCGATCCTCTCGGATCTTTCGATTCTGGCAGAGCTCGATTTCATTTTCGCAAAGGCAGCTCTTTCCCGCCACTATAACTGCGTGGAACCGAAATTTAACAACAAACGGTATATCAATATCAAGGACGGACGCCATCCGCTCTTAAATCCGAAACAGGTCGTTCCGATCAACATCTGGGTTGGCGATTCGTTTGACCTTCTGATTGTGACGGGTCCAAACACGGGTGGTAAAACCGTTTCTTTAAAAACCGTCGGACTCTTTACCCTGATGGGACAGTCAGGACTCCATATCCCGGCATTTGAGGGATCCGAGCTGGCTGTTTTTGACAATGTATTTGCCGACATTGGCGATGAGCAGAGCATCGAGCAGAATCTAAGTACATTCTCCGCCCATATGACGAATATCGTTTCGATTTTAAATGAGGCGGACGCCAATTCGCTCTGTCTCTTCGATGAGCTCTGTTCCGGTACCGACCCGACCGAGGGCGCGGCGCTGGCGATTGCGGTTTTAAATTTCCTGCACAACATGACCTGCCGGACGATCGCAACCACGCATTACAGCGAATTAAAAGTCTTTGCGCTGACCGCGCCAGGCGTTGAAAATGCCTGCTGCGAGTTCAACGTCGAGACTCTCCGCCCGACCTACCGCCTGCTCATCGGTATTCCAGGAAAAAGTAATGCATTTGCCATTTCCCGCAAGCTGGGGCTGCCGGATTATATCATCGACGAGGCGAAAAACCAGATGGAGCAGAAGGACGAATCCTTCGAGGATCTGCTTGCCAATCTGGAAAACAGCCGCGTGACCATTGAAAAAGAGCGCGAAGAGATCGCCTCCTATAAACAGGAAATTGAAACG
>NZ_FR895029.1:13827-32127 GCF_000434655.1 Clostridium sp. CAG:43
GGAAATTGAAACGCTGAAGAACCGCCTCCAGCAGAAGGAAGAACGTTTCTCCGAGCAGAAGGAAAAAATGCTTTCCAAAGCCCGCGAGGAAGCTCAGAAGATCCTTCAGGATGCGAAGGACACCGCCGATCAGACGATCCGCAACATCAACAAGCTTGCCAAGTCTTCCGGCGTCAATAAAGAACTGGAAGCTGAGCGGACCAAGTTGCGCGGCAAGATCCAGGATGTAGACAAGAAACTGGCAGTTAAGAAAACCGCCGCACCGAAAAAAGCCGTTTCCGCGAAAAAGCTGCGTCTCGGCGATACCGTGCGCGTTCTCTCGATGAATTTAAAGGGAACCGTCAGCTCCCTGCCGAACGCCAAGGGCGATCTGTATGTACAGATGGGAATTCTGCGCTCCCTCGTCAATATCCGCGATCTGGAAATGGTCGAGGAAGCATCCATCACCGGACCGGGACTTTCCGGCACGCATACGGGCGGTTCCCGCGGCTCCGGAAGCGGAAGCAGCAAGATCAAGATGTCCAAGTCCTTCAGCGTATCGCCGGAGGTCAACCTGATTGGCATGACCGTCGATGAGGCGATCCCGGTACTCGACAAATACCTGGATGATGCCTACCTGGCGCATCTTCCGCAGGTCCGCGTCGTACATGGTCGTGGAACCGGCGCTTTGAAAGCGGGCGTACACCGCCACTTGAAGAAATTAAGCTATGTCAAGGAATACCGGCTTGGCGAGTTTGGCGAAGGCGATACAGGCGTTACAATCGTGACATTTAAATAAGAAATATCCATAACTGTTCAGTAGGTCTGTGCATTTACTGCGCTGACCGTACGAAAACATGGGCCAGCAGGCAAAAATCCCATTGCCGTAGGCAATTTTTAATGGATTTTTGCGCGTAACTGTGAAGGTACTGAAAAGTTACAAATATCCAAAAAAACAGGAGGAATCAACATGGCTGAAAAGCAGCGCATTCTCATCGTAGATGACGACTACAACATTGCTGAACTAATCTCACTTTACCTGACGAAAGAATGTTTTGAAACGAAAATTGTCGGAGACGGGGAAGAAGCTCTCCGGGTATTTCCCGAATTTCAGCCCAACCTGATTCTCCTTGATCTGATGCTTCCGGGCATCGACGGCTATCAGGTCTGCCGGGAACTGCGAAGCACCTCCCAGGTGCCAATCATCATGCTCTCCGCCAAGGGCGAAATCTTTGATAAGGTGCTGGGGCTGGAGCTGGGCGCTGACGACTACATGATCAAACCGTTCGATTCGAAAGAGCTGGTTGCCAGAGTCAAAGCCGTTCTGCGGCGCTACCAGCCGCCAGTGCAGACGCCTGCATCGTCCGTGACCGAACAGCATGGCAATTTTGTCGAATATCCGGATCTCATCGTCAACCTGACGAACTACTCCGTCATTTACAACGGACACTCGATCGAGCTGCCGCCGAAGGAACTGGAACTGCTCTATTTCCTCGCGTCCTCACCAAACCAGGTATTCACAAGGGAGCAGCTTCTCGACCATATCTGGGGATATGAATACATCGGCGACACGCGGACGGTAGATGTCCATATCAAGCGCCTCCGTGAAAAAATCAAGGGCAACGACAAGTGGGCGCTGACGACCGTCTGGGGGATTGGATATAAATTTGAGGTAAAACGGTAACTGTTAGTAAAGGAACTGAACTGTTACGTGAAGAGGTAACCGGAGGTTTACCATGAAATCAAACCACTACACACATTCTCTTTATTATAAACTGCTGATCGGCTATCTCATCTTCGGTCTGCTTGGATTCATCACGATCGCGACCATCTCATCTGAGATGACCTACCACCATCTGGTGGAACGCGAATCGGAGGTTCTGTATGACGAGGCGACAATGATTGCCGATCGGTGCAGCAAAGCCTACGAGGGCAAAACCATCAATCTCGACTCGGCATACCCACAGATCGAGGCGGTTTCCGCTTATCTGCAGTCGGATATCTGGATCCTGAACCATGAAGGCACCATCGTTGCGGACAGCAGCGACAGTCGTACCGGCATCGCAATCAACGATTTCGACCCGACCGCACAGGGCAACCGGCTCTATTCCATCGGACAGTATTACAACCTGTTTGACAGCAAGGTACTCTCCGTTTCCGCCCCGATCACAGGCAATATGAAGACCTACGGCTACATCGTGATTCATATGCCAATCCAGAACATTGAGGCGGAACAGAACGGATTTCTGAATATTATTTACATAACATCGATCATCCTGTTCTTCCTATCCCTGGTGGTGCTTCTTGTTTTTACAAAAGTGGTCTATTTCCCGCTCAAAAAGATTACGGTCGCAGCCAATGAATATGCAGCCGGAAACCTGGCACACAATATCCCGATTACCACCCACGACGAGATCGGCTATCTCGCCAGCACATTAAACTATATGTCCAGCGAGTTAAATGAAATGGAACAGTACCAGCACAATTTCATTGCGAACGTATCGCACGATTTCCGCTCGCCGCTGACCTCCATCAAGGGCTATCTCGAGGCGATTCTCGACGGCACAATCCCGCAGGAACTCTATCATAAATACCTGCACATCGTTATTTCCGAAACCGAACGCCTCAACAAGCTGACCCAAGGCATGCTGACACTCAACTCCCTGGACAGCAAAGGCTACTTAACCCGGACAAATTTCGATATCAACCGGACGATCAAGGATACCGCCGCAACCTTCGAGGGCACGTGCAGCGCGAAAGGCATCACGTTTGACCTGACCTTTGCGGATAGCATCCAGATGGTCTACGCCGATCTCGGAAAAATCCAGCAGGTTCTCTACAACCTGATCGACAACGCGATCAAATTCAGCCACGAGGATTCGATCATTTACATCCAGACCTCCATCCGGTATGAAAAAATCTTCATTTCCGTCAAAGACACCGGCATCGGCATCCCGAAGGACAGCCAGAAGAAAATCTTTGAACGTTTCTACAAGACCGACTTATCGCGCGGAAAAGATAAAAAGGGCACCGGGCTGGGGCTTGCGATTGTCAAAGAGATTATTCAGGCACATGGGGAAAATATCGACGTTGTCAGCACCGAGGGCGTGGGGACGGAATTTATTTTCAGTCTGCCGAAGGCGACGGCGCTATAGCAAATTGAAACTGTCCAATCCCTTCGCAATTACAGCAAATCTTCCATCTGGCATCCCAGTGACCGTGCAAGCGCACGCACGGTTTCTGCGGATGCTTTTTGAATCTTCTTTTTTCCCTGTTCATACTGCTGAATACTCCGCAGCGTAACCCCCGATTGCTCTGAAAGATCCTTTTGGGTATATCCCGCCATCTTCCGGATCCGCCGCAACGCGTTTTTTCCCTGCTCTTTTCTTCGAATGATCCTGTCTGCCGCCTCAACAAATTTATCCTCCGGAGCTTCATGAAGTGCCGGATACATTTCCACAACCTCCCGGACCGGAAGCCCTGCTTCAATTTCCTTAAATTTCTTCTCACTGTACCACTGATAATACGCCAGTATCCAGCCACTCCAATACTCTCTGGAACAGGTAAATTCTACCTGCGGTTCCGGCAGTTCGTCCTTTTTCCCCGCTTTTCGAAGCACTTCCTCCGCAAGCTCCGTTCCAGAAAATCCGCTCACTACTCTTGGTACACCTTCCCCAAATTTTTCTGCATACCCGGTTGTAAGAAACAATTTCCAAAAATCTTCCAGATCCATCCCACAGGCATTGACCGCATAATCTGTCATTTCCCCCAGATTTCTCATCGCATCATCCAGATATTCAATCCCATAAGCGCTCATCCTCAGCCGACACCTCCCCTCGAATCAAATCCCGCATATAAATACCGTCGATATCATCCTCTTCCACCTTTTTCCGGTATGCATTTCTAGCTTGCTCATCCCTGGCTCTTCGTTTTACATAATATTCCACTGAATCTACTCCTTCATAAGAAAGAAAGTGTATCGCCTGAAATGCCTTCTGACTCTTTAATACATACTGCTCTCCCAATTTTCCCAGCCGCATCGCATACGAAAGCTGCTCTAACGATATTTCATTATTTACAAACGCCCTTGCAAATGAAAAATACGAATCATCCGCCCGGTACCCAATCACCACATCATATCCGTCCACATCCGGGAGGAAATGTTCCAGCAGCCACTCTCTTCCCCGTTTCATGACCGCCGAAGAAAGGCGGATTTTCCGGTATTTCATCAAAATCGCCAGCCAATGAAGAACGCTGTAGTGCTTCTCCATCAAATTTAAAATCAAAAGACCGGTTTCATCCATTTCATACTGATTCACATAGCCGTCCTCCCGCTCGGCGCACGACCACTCCTTCGCCAGCTCCAGACTCTCCGTACAATAAAAGCCCTGTCCGTAGTCATTATAGACCTTTCCCTGACCATACATAGGAGTAGAAATAATTTCCACGGAACCGTGATATAAAATTTTTCTCATTCTGAGGCAACCTCCTTATCTATTATGGGAGCACGTAGAAACATGGGGTATATAAAAAATAGATTCGTTTTAATAAAAATAACTCTATAGAGATATTTTTATTAATATTATATCTCTATAGAGTTATTTAATCAATTTTTATTTCAGATCTTAAAAAGATATGCCATGTTACAGTACGCACCTTACACAAACTGTAACTGTCCTTTCACGATGTTTCGAATTACACCTACCGCTCCTCTTCCCCCGGAAAATGCGCGTCGGACCGCTTCAGAATCTCCCGGGCAGTCTTTGTCTTACCCAGACCGCCAAAGGTACAACGCAATTCCAGCGGCAGTGACAGACCGATCTCATAGATTGCGCCGATCGTCTCATCCAGCGGGATCACCTTGTCATAACCTGCCAGTATCATATTGGCGCTGGCGAGCGCATTGCTTCCGCCCATGATATTTTTGCCGAGACATGGCCATTCAACACGGTTTCCGACCGGATCGCAGGCAAGCCCTGTGATATTCTGAAGCCCTACGGACGCTGCATCCATACAATTTTCGATGCTTCCGCCCATCATCGCCGTGAGTGCCGCCGCTGCCATACCGGAACCGGCACCGCACTCTACCTGGCATCCTGCTACTTCCGCCGAAAACGTCGCTTCCTCTGCGAAAAAGACACCGACCAGACCTGCAACCAGAAGTCCCTGTACTACCTTTTCTCTCGGAAGTGACAGCGCCCGCGCCAGTCCGATGACCGTTCCCGGCAGGCATCCGCAGGAGCCACAGGTCGGTGCTGCTACGATCACGCCCATGGAGCTCTTGCTTTCCATCACCGCCGTGATACAGCGGATGATCTCATTGACAATCGGATCCGGAATCAAGCGTCCTGCCTGCTCGGCTGCTGCCACCTTGCTGACCTGCTCGCCCAGAATACGATCTCGATATTTTGTCCCGGCTAATCCCGTCTCAACCGCCTGTTCCATGACCGACAAGATCTGTTCCATCTGACGGTATACGGCTTCTCTCGACTGACCGCCCCGACAAGCTTCATATTCCAATGCATACTCCCAGGACTCCATCGGATGCTCTTTCGCATAATCAACCAGAGCGGCTGCCGTTGAAAATGGAACCTGACAGGTACTGCTGGAATGCGTCGGAAGCACCGGTTCAAGATAGCACGCCTGACTGACACCCGCCACATCACGGATGGCCTGGATCACCTCTTTTGCCAGCGGAACAGCTAATTTCCAATTATATAAGATCTGACCATCCTTCTGATCGCTCTGGAAAAATTCAGCATCCGGCAAAAGCGCTTCTATCTTTTCCTCAATTCCCGGTGCCACATCCGCAATTACCAGAAGCTCATAGAAATCTCCGGCTATCTGCACCGAAAATTCTTCATATTTCTGCATCTCGACCATACCGCCGCCGACTGCGATCGCCTCCCAGTGTACGACATTTCCGTCCTGATCCCAGACCTCCGCCCGGTAATTGCCCGGATGTTCTGCTCCATAATCAAGAATCCGGTATTCGATCTCCAATCCCCGTTCTTTCGCAATCGCCTCATACTGTGCGACATCCGGCGCATCCAGCTCCATATTCAAAAGTCCGCTGGCAAATCCCATATCCGTTCCGTGTCCCGTGTGCGATGCCGCCAACGCACCATTGACATCAAAATCAACAATCGCTTTTTTGACCGGTGCATCCAGAGACTGCCGGATCATGGAGGCGATCCGCGCCGCCCCCGCCCCATGGGAACTGGAAGGTCCGCGCATCACCGGACCGAGTACATCATTGAAGATACTGCAGGGTAGTTTTTCCATGGTTTGTCCTCCTTTTTGTATCAATCATTCCATGTTTTTTATTCATCATTTTTGATTCGTGTTTTTGTAAAGGAAAAGGGAACGTCCAACTTCAACGTCCCCTCTCGTTTCTATCGTCCCATTAAAATAAATGGAATTCTGGATACTACCGGAACATTCGTAATAATCGCTAATGCTGCCAGCATCGCTACCAGGAATGGTACTGCATTTCGAACCGTATCTCCAAATTTACATCTTGCAATATTGGTTGCCGTGTATAAGCAGACACCTACCGGCGGAGTTGCCAGACCGATGGTCAGGTTCAGGCAGACAATCATACCAGTCTGAATCGGATCAACGCCCAGGCTTGCCATCGCCGGTGCCAGAATCGGCGCTACCAGCATGATTGCCGGAGCACTATCCATAAACATACCAACAACCAGAAGAACCAGATTGACCAGTAACAGTTTCACTGCTAAAGAAGTATGAAGACCAACCAGCATATTCGTTACAGAAACTGCCCATCTCTCATTGGAGATAACCCATCCAAACAGATAGCAGCCGCCGACAATCAGCATAACCGTACCACTGTCGATCGCGCTGTCGATAATCGATTTCCAGAGCTCTTTCCAGCCAACGGTCCGGTATACAAATGCCGACAGAATCAGGGAATAAAGAACCGCTGCCGCCGCTGCCTCGGTCGGAGTAAAGAAACCACCCATGATACCGCCAACAACGATGATCGGAAGTCCGATACATGGAAGTGCCTGTCTGGTTGCTTCCCATTTTTCCTTCCAGCTTGTCTTAGGACCTGCTGAAAAATCACGTTTCACTGCAAATACATAGACAACCAGCATCATGATAATACCCATCAGGATACCCGGTACTACTCCGGCGATAAACATATCGCCAACGGATACCTTCGCTGCCGCACCGTAAATAACGAATGCCAGACTCGGTGGGATAATCGGGCAGCAGCAGGATGCACACGCGGTCAGACCTGCTGTAAACGCCGGATCATACTTTTCATCCTTCATTGCCGGAATCATCAGGCATCCAACTGCCGCCGTACCAGCTACCGCCGAGCCTGAAACTGTACCAAACATCATACATACCAGGATGTCTACCATCGCCAGACCACCCTTGATATGTCCAACGAATGCCTGTGCGAAACGAACCAGACGCATGGTAATACCGCCGTGATTCATAATATTTCCTGCCAGAGCGAAGAATGGAAGACAAAGCATGGTAAAACTATTAATACCATAGATAATTCGCTGCGGAACCAACGCCAGGTTGGCATCACCGGTACTTAAAAGCGCATAGGAGACCGTCGCTACGATCAATACAAAAGCAATCGGAACGCCTAATGCAAGAAACAAGAAAAAGCTTCCAAATAAAATTATACTGCTGAACATATTGACCTCCTACTCTTCATCCCCCGGAAGAGGAATCTTTTTCGCTTCCCCGTAACATATATTTTCAATAAGCTGCACAAATGTATAATAAATCATAATGAGACCGCTGACCGGAAGGGCTGCATAAAAGAACGCCAGCGAAACCTTGATCGTCGTTCCCAGATGTGGAATCTGCGCAACTGTATAGTTCCAACCTGAAATTGTAAATAAAACAAGTGCAAATAATAAAATCACATCCGCCAGAACCAGCATAAACTGACGTGTTTTTCCATGGCACAAGTTAATTACCATGTCAACACCGATATGAAGCAGATGACGGCTTGCTACGGCACTGCCAAGCATCGTGGTCCAAACGAAGATATAACAGGAGAACTCCGTTGCCCATGGCATCGTAGCTCCAAACCATCGCAAAATAAACTGGCCGATTACCGCGATACATAAAGCAATTGACGTAACCCCTAATGCAACTCTAGCAACCGTATTGATCATGTCGCCAATCTTGTGAAGTTTTTCAATCAATCCTGCCATTTTTCTCCCCTCTTTGTAAATGTACTCCCGAAAACAGGCTCCGGGAGTACATGATAGTTCAAAAATTATTGTACTTTATTTCGCTGCGCGAACCATCTCAACCAGACCTTCCCAGGTCGGATGTGCCGCGTACATTTTATCATATACCGGAGCAACTTTTTCTTTCCATGCATCAATATCAGTCGGACGTGTTACGGTATAACCTTTTTCTTCATACTCAGCAATCTTTGCCTCGTCATTTTCCAGGAACCAAGCTCTCTGCTCTTCGCCTGCTTTTATAGCTGACTCTTTCACGAGTTTCTGGTCTTCTTCGCTTAAACCCTCATACCATTTTGAAGAAGCAACAATGATACCGCTGGAATAGTAATGATGAATATCGCAGATATTATTAACAACCTCAATATAACCATCTGCTACTGCATATAATGCACTATTGTCTGTTCCATCTACAACGCCATTCTGAAGTCCTGTGAACTGCTCGCCAGATGCCAATGCAACCGGTGTAGCACCAAGTGCTTCGTAGGTTGCCACGCAAACTTCATTCTGCATGGTTCTCATACGAACGCCCTTCATATCATCTACGGTATTAATTGTCTTATCTTTAGTCAGGATATTTCTCCAGCCATCCTCATGGAAACCAAGTCCTGTAATTCCATCAACCGCGCTTAACTGCTCCAGAAGGGAATTGCCAAATTCTCCCTCCAGCGCTTTATTGACATTATCCTCATCCTCAAACAGGAATGGAAGCTCAAAAATGCCTAAATCTGGTACAAATCCGCCCAGTGCACCAGTTCCTACCCAGCCGATTTCCAGGTTATTATTCTGAACCATCTCAACACACTCAACCTCGTCGGTTGTCATATCGCCTGCATAAACCTCTACTTTAATCCGTCCGTTGCTGCCCTCCTCGACCAGCTTTTTAAAAGCATTCGCACCGTAATCATACGGAGAACCGGTTCCACATACATGTGCTACACGGATCGTCATCTCCGCTCCGGAAGTATCTACGCTGGAACCACTATCTGCTGCTTCGGTTCCGGCTGCAGATGCGGATGAAGAAGAATTTCCGCCTGAACACCCCGCCATTGCCATCGCTCCGATTACCAATGCCATCGTACCGCAAAGCCATCTCTTTTTCATAAAGTATCCTCCTTTATACTGTTTTTATGTGAACTCCCGAGGTACTTCTTTCCCTCAGAAGTACCTCCCTGTACCTTTAAACTTTTATTTTGTGTCTATCGATTTAGCCTAATAAGAAACCTTCCGGGAATGGATCGTCCGGATCGAATAACCATGTACTCTCTCCCATCACAAACGCCCGTCCGCTGATCTCCGGTACTACTGCCGGAATTCCTGCCACCTCTGTCTCTTCAACGATATGGCAGTGGAATAAACTTCCAATCAGGCTCTCATGCACAAACGACTGTCCGACTGCCAGCTTTCCTTCCGCATGAAGAAGTGCCATCTTCGCTGATGTACCGGTTCCGCAAGGGCTTCGGTCAATCGCTGCCGGGGGAATGACAACTGCATTTTTTACATCCGAAACCCCTTCTGTACCCGGTTCGAAAAATTCCACATGCGTTACCTGGTTCATGATTTCCAGATACGGATGCTTGACTGTTACCTGCTCATTGATAAACTTTTTAAGATAATTTCCTTTTTCGACAATCTCTTTTGCATTTTCTTTATCCAGCTTTAAGCCCATTGCCGATGCCGGTACTAACGCAAATACATTTCCACCGTATGCGATGTCTAACGGAATCTCACCATATCCAGGAACCTGTACCTTTACATCCCGATTCATCACAAATGCCGGGGCATTTTTAAAGGATACCCGCACCGCCTTGCCATCTTTCACCTCAATTTTCACTTTTACCAGTCCAGATGGTGTATCTAAGGTCGCATATGTATACGGTTCCTCCGCTTTTAAGAGTCCGCTTTCAATCAGTGCCGTTGAAACTCCGATCGTATCATGTCCGCACATCGGCATCCAGTTTCCAACCTCGTAATATAAAACACCAAAATCTGCCTCCGGATTGCACGGCTTGGTAACAATCGTTCCGGACATTACGTCATTTCCACGCGGTTCAAAACAAATTGCTTTTCTCATCCAGTCCTGTTCCTGCATCATATAGAGCATCTTTTCTTCCATCGTATTCCCCGGAATTTCCGGAAATCCCGATAAAATGGTTCGGGTTGGCTCTCCCTCTGTATGTGTCTCGATACAGGTTACTGCCTTTCTCCCCTTAATCTCCTGCAAACAAAATTCATTCTTTTTTTCCATAGGCTCCTCCGTATTAAAAATTTCGTCCGTTCTCTTTCAGTTTTCTGAAATCTCGTTGTTAAAATCATATCATGATGAAAACTTTCAAAAAACATCATTTTTAATACAAAGTTTTTTGTGTTTTGGTTATTATGATGCATAACGTCAGTTAACGGTAGATACTTTCGGTTCTATCATAGTATACTTTTGGATACTTTTTCTATTTTCAAAGTTTTTCCACTTGCAATAATCATAACAACATTTTATTATGCTTTATATATTATCAGTCTATTAAAAATAGTTTAAAACAATAGTTGGACTATAGTCTAGTATTGATTCCATTTTGTTTTCACTAATTGAATACTCACGGGAAAGGAGGCATCTTCATGAGTGCTGAAAATCTTTTTACAACATCACGAATTGAAAACGTCAATCAGATCATTGCTGAACTTTACGACGATTCAATTCTTCTTGAAAAACGGATGGAGAGTTTTTTCCTGAACCTGAACAATATTGTTTTTTTTGAAAAAGCAAATTTTTTGTTTTACCAAAAGCAGGGACAGAATTACAAAACCCATTCCATCTACACCATCAACTGGAATGATGAACAGAAACGGCGATATCAGGAAGAATACTGCCATATGGACGATGTTCTGTCGATTCTGGACTCCGACAGCAATGTAACCTTCCTGACCAACCAGCTGTTCAATCAGGAGGTTCGAAAAAATTCTCTTTATTTTCAGGAATTTCTACTTCCCATGGGACTGCATGATTCCATTGAAACGAATTTTTCGATTCGGAACCGGGATCTGCGGGGAGTGTTTTCCATCCACCGATCCAACGATAAAAAAAATTTCCTGCCAGATGAATTAAGCCTTGTCCGGTTATTCCAGCCGCATTTCTGCAACGTATTTAAAAATTACGGGCGGGAGCTCAACATCGGACGGGCATTTCATGTACTGGAAAATTACAACTGCATCGGAATCGGCTGTTTTGACGATAAACTGAATTTTATCGGGTGCAACACAACCTACCATACATACATGGAGAATCATGGATTTGCAGATTTATCCAACAACCCCATTTCCAACTGTTTTCGCTCTCTTTGCCGTCAGCTGCTCCGTTCCGGAAGCATTACGGGACAAAATATCGAATACAAGATGGAAAACAGCCCTTTGTTTCTGGAGGTAAGCCGCTCTCATCTTAAGGAGGGACCAGACAACGACTGCTTTGTATGTCTGTTCTTCGATTTATCCTATGTGATGGATCGTACTCTTTCCCAGATCAGCCGGGATTTTTCCCTGACGAACCGAGAAGTAAATGTTTTAAGCCTTTTACTGCGTGGATATTCCAACGATCAGATATCTTCCACCCTCTTCGTCAGCATCCCTACTGTCAAAAAGCATCTGGCTTCCATTTATTCCAAAATGGAAATCAAGAGCCAGAAGCAAATTCTGGAACGCATTCATTTCTACGACAAATAATTTTCGCATTAATCTTGTTTAACCACGAAAAAAAGGGAGTCCGCTCATCCTGCAGACTCCCTTTTTCGTGCCCCTTTTTACTCTGGCTTTTCTCCCTGCTCTTCCTTGGTTTCTCTTTTTTCGTTCTTGATCTCCCAATGAATCAAAAATGTAAGCATTGCCCGAAGGACAATGATGGCTCCCAAAATTCCAAGTTCCGACCACTCCCGTACCACAACTGTCCTGAGCACCTCGCCGCCCATCTTGAATTCCAACGCCAGCGCAATTCCCTGTGCCAGATTCAGGCGGATCAGCTGACGCTTGTTTCGTATCCACTGAACAAAGCAGGATACCGCTGTCGAAACCAGCACAATGATTCCAAACAATTCCAGCATGACTGTGCATATCTGTACCAAATTCTCTAACAACCAGTCTAATACTTTAATTACTTCTCCCATTACCCCTTCCTTTCCAGGTATTCTTCCCTTCTCGCTTGTACTAATTTTATCCATTTCCTGTAGCTCAGTAAATGCGTAAACCTACTGAACCGCTACAATTTTCTTTACTATACACGCCCCATTTCAAATATGCAACTCAATTTTTATTCTGTTTTCATCTTGACAATGAAACGTGAAACTGCTACAATCCGGCTATGCAAACCGCATTTGATTTGTGATAAATCTATTTTTAGTATATATGTTTTATTTCATTCATAAATATTCAGGAGGTTTTGATATGTTATTTCTCAGCGAACAAGAAATGTGGCAGTCCGTCACCTTAGAGGATGTCATGGACGCGATTGAAGATGCGTATGCGATTCACAAAAGTGGTAATTACAAGATGCCGGATCGTTTTATCGCACAGCGTGATAAAAATATGATGCTCTATATGCCGTGTTTTCTGGATTCCGTCATCGGTACAAAGATGTTATCTGAATTTCCGGACAATCCCTCTCTGGGAATTCCGTATCTGAACGGACTTATGATTTTAAATAACGCAAAGACCGGTCTGCCGAAGGCGATTATGAACGGAAGTGCCCTGACCGCAATGCGGACCGGTGCGGTCGGCGGTGTCGCACTGCGCTATCTGGCTCCAGAGGATGCTGCCTCAGTTGGTCTGGTTGGCTGCGGTATGCAGGGACTACACCAACTTCTCTATGCCTGCGAGGTGCGCCCGATCACAGATATTTATCTGTATGACGCATACGCTAAGGATCTTTCCGGCTTTATCGAGCGCTTATCGGCGCGTCTGGCATCGTTTGGAAAAAACGCCATCCAGATTCATACCTGCGCGGATACCCGTGAACTGGCTGAGCACAGCCGCGTCCTGATCTCCGCCACCCAGGCGGTCGATCCGGTCTACCCGGATGATGAAGAGCTGCTTCGCGGTAAATGCTTTGTTGCCATCGGCTCCTGGCGTCCGGAACGGCGCGAACTGCCGGATGCGGTGTGGAAACTCGTCAAGAACGCGTACACCGAGCTTCCGTATGCCTGCGAGGAGAGCGGCGATCTGAAAATTCCGCTGGAAAAGGGCGTTCTGACACAGGAGCGCGTCCACTTTATCGAGGATCTGATCGAAGATACCAAGCAGGGACATCCGCATGAGCAGAATGAAACCCGCTGCTTTAAATCCGTCGGCATGGGACTTTTTGATGTGCGGACAGCACAGCTTATCTATGAAAAAGCGTTGGAAAAAGGAATTGGACAAAAACTTAATTTCTAGGAAAAATGGTTGAAATAAAAAAGGCTGTATCACCCACCGCGCGCTTCCATGCGGCAGGTAATACAGCCTTTTTCTTATTGTTATTTGTGCATTAATTTTCCAGCATTTTTCTGAATCTATAGACTGGCAAATTTTTCGCTCCGTATTCTTCTCTACTTATTTATATAACGGATACTTCTCACACAGCTTCGTCACTTCCGCACGGATGTAATCTGCCTTGTTCTCGAAGTCGGTAGCTGCCAGCCAGATGCACTCTGCGATGACTTCCATGTCTTCTTCTTTGAGTCCACGGGTGGTAACAGCCGGAGTACCAATGCGGACACCGGAGGTAACGAACGGGCTTCTCGGGTCGTTCGGAACGGTGTTTTTGTTCAGGGTAATGTATACTTCATCGCAGCGGTTCTGCAGCTCTTTACCGGAAATATCCATGCCGCGCAGATCGACTAACATCAGGTGGTTATCGGTTCCGCCGGTCAGAATCTTGAATCCCTGCTTCTGAAGTGCGGCTGCCAGCGCTGCTGCATTCTTCTTTACCTGAAGCTGATACTCTTTAAATTCTGGTTTCAGCGCCTCGCCGAAGCAGACTGCCTTGCCAGCGATGATGTGCTCTAACGGACCGCCCTGGGTTCCCGGGAAAATCGCCTTGTTGAAGTTGAACTTCTCAGCTGCTTCCTTATTTGCCAGAATCAGACCGCCTCTCGGTCCGCGCAGTGTCTTATGAGTGGTTGTCGTAACAACATCTGCATACGGAATCGGGCTCTGGTGAAGACCGGCTGCTACCAGACCAGCGATATGAGCCATATCGACCATCAGGTATGCGCCTACTTTGTCTGCAATTTCACGGAAACGTTTGAAATCAATCTCTCTTGCATAGGCACTTGCACCTGCAATGATCAGCTTCGGTTTTGCTTCCAGTGCAATGCGCTCTACCTCTTCGTAATCAATCACGCCATTGTCATCGACACCATACGGCACAATGTTGAAATATAAACCGGAGAAATTGACAGGGCTTCCGTGTGTCAGATGTCCGCCGTGATCCAGGTTCATGCCCATAACAGTATCACCCGGTTTCAGCATTGCGATAAATACCGCCATGTTTGCCTGCGCGCCGGAATGCGGCTGTACGTTTGCATAATCACAGCCAAACAGTTTTTTCGCTCTCTCGATCGCGATGGACTCTACAACATCGACACACTGGCATCCGCCGTAGTAACGTTTTCCCGGATATCCCTCCGCATATTTGTTGGTTAATACCGATCCCATCGCCATCATAACCGGCTCCGATACAATATTCTCCGAAGCGATCAGCTCCAGGTTTCTTCTCTGACGGGCTGCCTCTGCTTCAATGGCTTCTCCCACTTCCGGGTCTGCCTCTGTAATGAACTTCATTACCTCATCTACCATGTCTGTTTCTCCTATTCTTTTCTGTCATCCATACAAAATCATCAAGTGGATTTTTCATATATAAATATAAAACCACACTTTTGTCTCTCCGGATTTTTTATTTAAAAAAGCCTTTTTCAAGTCTCATTAAATACGCTCACTATTTCGCAATTTTTTGAATTTCTCTGCTCATTTACTTCGCCATCTGCCAAAAGCAAACAAGCTCATTCTGTCACCAGACGCTTCTTATGCCAGCAGCGCTTCCGCCATCTGCTCCAGCGACGGAATATCGCTCTCCTTGAGCGCCCCGCGAACCGTAACGACCGGTTCAACCACCGTGATCTCCTTCATCGCATCCAGCATTCCCTTCATCGTGCGCGCTGCACTCGGCGCCCAGGAACCGTTTTCAATCAGGGCAACGGTGCGTTTCTGGTAATTCTTGCTCTGTAAGTGGTGCAGAAAATCTGCCATAACCGGCATCACACCCGCGTCATAGGACGGTGCTGCCAATACAATTTTTCCATACCGGAATGCATCTTCCAGCGCCTCCGCCATATCACCGCGCGCCAGATCCGCGATTGCCACCTTCGGGCATCCTTTTTTCTCAAGAATTTCCTTGCATTTCTTCGCCGCATCCTCGGTATTGCCATGCAGGGACGCATATGCGATAAATACCCCCTCAGACTCGACGCCGTAGCTGCTCCAAATCTGGTATTTTTCAAGCACATGACCGATCGTCTCTTTCAGAACCGGTCCATGCAGCGGGCAGATGAGCTGGATCTCAAGACCGGCTACTTTCTTAAGAAGTGTCTGCACCTGCATTCCATATTTTCCTACAATATTGAAATAATAGCGTCTCGCCTCGCAGTCCCAGTCCTCATCCACATCAAGCGCACCGAACTTGCCGAAACCGTCGGCGCTGAACAGCACCTTGTCGCAGGAATCATAGCTTACCATAACTTCCGGCCAGTGTACCATCGGTGCCATGACGAACGTCAGCTCATGGCGCCCCAGTTTCAGGGTATCGCCCTCCTTGACCGTCAGCGCACGGCTGGTATCAAGATCAAAGTACAGTTTCAGCATCGGAAATGTCTTCGCATTGCCTACCAGTGTGATTTCCGGGTACCGTTCTACGACTGCCTGGATACTTGATGCATGATCCGGCTCCATGTGGCTGATTACCAGATAATCCGGGGTTCTTCCAGCCAGTGCGGTTTCCAGATTTTCCAGAAATTCCGTCTGTTTGCGCTTGTCTACCGTATCCATGATCGCGATCTTTTCATCCATAATCACGTATGAGTTATATGAAATACCATTTGGCACCTGATACTGCCCCTCAAATAAGTCAATGTCATGGTCGTTTACACCGATGTAGCGAATATCTTCTGTGATCATCTCCTGCTTCCTCCTGTTCTTTTCGCAGCTGCTCCATCTCTTTACAGCTGCCTCTTTTTGTTCTCACAGGCATCTCGCATCCTGCTGTCAGCCTGCCTTATGATTTCATCCGTTACCTCTGACTCTGAATCAGTCTTTCTCCTCAATCGCCATAATCATATCCACGCGTCTCTGATGGCGTCCGCCCTCAAATTCTGCGTTGATCCACTCGTCAACGATCATCTTCGCAAGCTCACTTCCTACCACGCGGGCGCCGAAGCAGAGTACATTGGCATCGTTGTGGCGGCGGGACATCACCGCTGTGTACGGCTCGCTGCATACGCAGGCGCGCACGCCTTTTACCTTGTTAGCTGCCAGTGAAATACCAAGACCGGTACCGCAGATTGCGATACCCAGATCGGCTTCGCCGGAAACAACTGCACGACCTACCTTCTCTCCATAAACTGGATAATCACAGCTCTCGCTGCTGTCTGTACCCAGATTTAACACTTCGATTCCTTTTTCTTTCAGGAAATCCACAATAATGTTCTTCAGTTCTACCGCCGAATGGTCATTTCCAATCGCAATTTTCATCTCATCTTCTCCTCATCTGACTGACTTCCGGAACAAATGATATAGTCCGGTCATTATGGAATCATTTTAGTAAAGTTGCCGGGCAATGTCAAGACTGTGAAAATCTCAGAAATACATAAAAAGAGCGCAGAGGAAGCTCTTTCGCACTTCTCCGCGCCCTATTGTTTCTTCTATATAATAGTTATAAATCCGCTGTAAGACGTTTTCCGCTTACGCGCTATGGACAGCCGAAGCCGTCAGCTTGCCATCCGAAAGCCCGATCTCTATCGTATCGCCCGCACGGACGCCGTCCGCCAGAATCAGCTTCGCTGCCAGTGTCTCAACGTTCTTCTGCAGGTACCGTTTCAGCGGTCTTGCACCGTAAACCGGATCGTAGCCATTTTCAATGATGAAATCCTTTGCCTCGTCCGTCAGGGCAATCTTTAACTCCTTATCCGCCAGACGTTTGTTGACATCTGCAATCAGAAGCTCAATGATGCCTCCGATGTTGCCTTTCGTCAGCGGCTTAAAGAGAATAATCTCATCCAGACGGTTCAGGAACTCCGGACGGAAGTGAGCTCTCAAGTCATGCATAACGGAGCTTTCCGCCTCCGGCTTGATCTGTCCCTTTTCATCGATGCCGTCCAGCAGATACTGGGAACCGATGTTGGAGGTCATAATCAGGATCGTATTCTTGAAATCGACAGTTTTGCCGGTCGAATCCGTGATACGTCCATCATCCAGAACCTGCAACAGGACGTTAAATACATCCGGGTGCGCTTTCTCAACCTCATCGAAGAGGACAACGGAATACGGTTTGCGCCGTACTGCCTCGGTCAGCTGACCGCCCTCGTCATATCCGACATATCCTGGCGGCGCTCCGATCAGACGGGAAACGGAATGTTTCTCCATGTATTCACTCATATCGATACGAACCATGTTGTTCTCATCGTCAAACAATGCCTCCGCCAGCGCTTTTGCAAGCTCTGTCTTGCCAACACCGGTCGGACCTAGGAACAGGAACGAACCGATTGGTTTCGTCGGATCCTTGATGCCCGCTTTGGAACGGATAATCGCCTCCGTTACCTTGGTAACGCCCTCATCCTGTCCGATGACACGTTTATGCAGCAGTTCGTCCATATGCAGGGTCTTGCTGCGCTCGCTCTCGGTCAGTTTGGCAACCGGAATACCGGTCCACTTCGAAATAATCCGGGCAATCTCATCCTCGGTGACACTCTCATGTACCAGACTGAGATCCTGATTTTTCACTTTCTCTTCCTCTTCCGCCAACTGTTTCTGCAGTTCCGGCAGCTTGCCGTACTGGAGTTCAGCC
>NZ_FR895029.1:32173-41893 GCF_000434655.1 Clostridium sp. CAG:43
TGCGCTGCCTGAATCTCGCCATTTACATGTTCAATCTCTTCACGCAGCTTGGACAGCTTATCAACGGAAGATTTTTCATTCTCCCACTGGGCTTTCTGGGTCGAAAAGCTGCTCTTGAGTTCTGCCAGTTCTTTTTGCAGTTCTGCCAGGCGATCCTGACTTAAGTGGTCAGTCTCTTTCTTAAGCGCAGCCTCTTCAATCTGCAGCTGCATGATACGTCTCGACAGTTCATCCAGCTCCGCCGGCATTGAATCCATCTCGGTCTTGATCATCGCGCACGCTTCATCAACCAGGTCGATCGCCTTATCTGGAAGGAAACGATCCGTGATATAACGATCCGAGAGGATTGCCGCCGATACAAGCGCAGAGTCGGCAATCTTGACCCCGTGGTAAACCTCATATCTCTCTTTCAGACCACGCAGAATAGAAATCGTATCTTCCACGGTCGGCTCATCAACGTGAACCGGCTGGAAACGACGTTCCAGAGCTGCGTCTTTTTCGATGTATTTACGGTACTCATCCAGGGTCGTCGCACCGATACAGTGCAGTTCACCTCTCGCCAGCATAGGCTTCAGCATATTCCCGGCATCCATCGCGCCCTCGGATTTGCCCGCGCCGACGATCGTATGCAGCTCATCGATAAACAGAATAATCTGTCCCTCGCTCTTCTTGACCTCGTCAAGCACCGCTTTCAGTCTCTCTTCGAACTCGCCGCGGTACTTCGCGCCCGCCATCAGAGCGCCCATATCCAGGGCAAACAATTTCTTGTCCTTCAAGCCCTCCGGGACATCGCCGCGCACGATACGCTGTGCCAGTCCTTCGACAACGGCTGTCTTACCGACGCCAGGTTCACCTATCAGAACCGGGTTGTTTTTCGTCTTTCTGGAGAGAATCATAACCACGTTACGGATCTCACTGTCACGACCGATGACCGGATCGAGCTTCTGATCTCTCGCACGTTCCACCAGATCGTAACCGTATTTATTTAAAGTGTCATACGTTGCCTCCGGATTATCGCTGACGACACGCTGGTTGCCGCGCACGGTCGAAAGCGCCTGCAAAAAGCTCTCTTTCGTAATGCCGTAGAGACGGAACAGTTCCTTGACCGCCTTATTCGGCTGTTTTAACATCGCCAGAAATAAGTGCTCGACGGAAACATACTCGTCCCCCATCGCCTTGGCTTCGTCCTCCGCGTTCACCAGCACCTTGTTGGCATCGTTGGAGAAATACACCTGACCGCCGGATACCTTCGGCAGCTTTCCAATCGCCTGCTGCACCTCATCACGGAACTGGTCGCCCGAGATTCCCATCTTTGTTATTAATTTAAAAATCAAGCTGTCTTCCACAGTCAAAAGACTGTACAGCAAATGTTCCTGATCAATCTGCTGGTTTCCATATTCATACGCCAGCTTTTCCGTATTTTGAACGGCTTCCAGAGACTTCTGGGTAAATTTACTGATATTCATAAACCTGCCTCCTTTCGAACAATCTGTGAAAACCTTTTGGTCTTCTTTTGTTCTAGCAGTAATATAACACTTGTTGTTAGCACTGTCAAGAGTAGAGTGCTAATTTTTTATGAAGAATTTGTGAAAATTTTTTTTTAAAATTTTCATGTAAGCATATCTTTCTTGCCGATTTACCTGTTTTATGTTACATTTATTATCAACAACTCGATCTGTTTTTTAACTATAAACCCTGCATTTACATGAAAGTTGAATCTAACTTATGAACCATCCATCCAACGAAAATATCCCATCAAGAAGCTTTTCTTATCATGCCTTTAACTTTACCTTTTTGCTTCTTCTGGCAGTATTTTTCATTTCCTTATACACCGTTGACTGCTGAAAAGCAACAGCCGCATCACCCTGAGCGCCGCCGTAGAACGGAATATTTCCTGTTCGGACGCGGTTCACCGGGCGATATCGAGCCGGCTGACGCGGGCAGATTTTGAACAGATCAATACAAAATCCGATATGAACTCCGCGCAGTATCGAAGCCTGCAGTCTTATTTAAATGAGCTTCGCAGCCTCAATTCGACGCGCTACTTATACACTGCCAAGCGTGGACCGGGCGGAAAACCCATCTACCTGATCGATGGCCTGGATCTGGAAGCACCTGATTTTGCTTATCCGGGCACCTACCTGGAAGAGGAAATGGTTCCGTATCTGGAAGCTGCCCTCTCCGGCAAAACGATCCACTCACAAAAGATCATTGATACCACATGGGGGCATATTTTTACCGCCTGCTATCCGGTCATTGCCTCCGACGGAACCAATGACATTCTCGGTGCCCTCTGTATCGAGATTGATATGGAAGACACTTACCGATCGATTGAGGCGATCAACCGTTCCTCCTTTGGGATCGCCGCTGCCGCGAGCATGATAGCACTTCTGCTAATTGTTATTTCCTATTTTTATACAAAGAAACAGAAGTCCAGAGAACTCACCCAGCAGCAGCTTCTGGAACAGACCGCAAAAGCAGCAGAGGCAGCCAACAAGGCGAAATCGACCTTCCTGTTCAATATGTCACATGATATCCGGACACCGATGAATGCGATCCTCGGTTATGCAGAACTTGCCAGAAACCATCTGCAGGAACCGGAAAAAATCGGTGAATATATGGACAAGATCCATATTTCCGGTGAAAAGATGCTCTCTATCATCAACAATATTCTTCAGTTTTCACAGATTGAGAATAACCAGATACACATTGAAGAAACCTCCGTCCAGACTGAGAAAAGTTTTGATTCCTGTATCGTCATGGTTCAGACTGCCCTGGAAGAAAAACAGCAGCATTTTCATGTGACCAAGGACATTTCGTACCCATATATCTACATTGACATGACGTATATGTCCGAAATTATATTGAATATTTTGAGCAATGCAATCAAATATACCGCCAAGGGCGGGACGATCTCCTGTGCCCTCCGCCAGGAGCCTGGTGAAACGGACGGCTGGTGTATCACAGAAATCGCAATCACCGATACCGGCATCGGCATTTCCGAGGAATTCCAGTCGCATATTTTTGAATCATTTTCACGGGAGCGTTCTTCCACCGTCAGCGGCATTGAAGGCACCGGGCTTGGCATGGGAATCGTGAAAAATCTGGTGGATCTGATGCATGGAACGATCGAGGTAAAGAGCAAGCTCGGAGAAGGTTCAACGTTTACTGTCCGGATCCCATGCCGGATTTCCTCGCGGGAGGAAACAGAGCCTACCGCATTCGATGAAACAGCTGCCCAGACTCTATCCGGCTGCCGGATTCTTCTTGCGGAGGATAATGATCTGAACGCCGAAATTTCCATCGAACTTTTGACCCGCGAGGGGCTTTTGGTCGAACGGGCAAATGACGGGGTTGCCTGCCTGGAAATGCTGCAAAAAGCGCCGGAAGATTATTATGATTTGATTCTGATGGATATCCAGATGCCGATCATGGACGGCTACAAGGCAACGCGGGCGATCCGGCGGTTTTCGGATAAGAAGAAGGCTGGCATTCCGATCGTTGCGATGACAGCGAATGCATTTACAGAGGATAAAGAGCGGGCGCTGGAATCCGGAATGAATGATCATGTGGCGAAGCCGATTGATATGAAGGTGCTGATGAGTGTGCTGGAGGAGCAGATTTGTGGGCATAAAGGTTTATAAATGATGAAAAACGGCACACCGCATTCTCATCACTAAGTAACGAGAATGCGGTGTTAACGAGAATGCGGTGTGCCGTTCTTCAAATCCTATTTTGTAAAATATTTTTCTTTAATGATCTCCACCGGCATCTGCTGTCCTGTCCAGAGTTCAAAGGATGCAGCTCCCTGATAGAGAAGCATGTACATACCGTTGCTGGTCTTGCAGCCTGCCGCTCTTGCTTCGCGCAGTAAACGGGTCTCCTGAGGATTGTAGATGACATCGAATACGAACAGGTCTTTGTGGAACATCGTTGTATCAGTAATGATCGTGTTGTCTGTCTTCGGAGCCATACCGACGGAAGTACCATTTACCAGAATCGCGCTGTCTGCGATAGACTGGCGCAGGATCTCCGAATCGGAGTAATCATGCAGGGTTACCTTGCACCCTGTGCGCTCGTTCAGTTTCTTTACAATCTCCTCGGCTCTCGGATAGAACGCGTCCTTGACGTTAAATACGTTAATTTCTGCCACGCCATCTAAAGCTGCCTGTACAAGAATCGCGGTTGCGGCGCCGCCAGCGCCTAAAAGCGTCATTTTCTTGCCAATGATGTCTACACCATTTTCTGCAACTGCACGCATAAATCCGACGCCATCGGTCGTATAAGCAGTCAGAACACCGTCGTCGTTGACAATCGTATTGCAGGCGCCGGAAATCTCGGAAGCCGGTGAAACCTTGTCTGCCAGCTTGCACATGATATTTTTGCCCGGCATCGTGATATTCCAGCCGCGCGCGCCCATCGTCCGCAGTCCCTCAACCGCCTGCGGCATCTTCTCTTCCGGCACATCAAACGCCAGATATGTATAATCCAGACCCAACTGGCTGCACGCCTCGTTGTGCATCTCCGGCGAAACACTGTGTGCGACCGGGCTTCCCAGTAAACAAAGTAAACCTGTGTGTCCTGTGATATGATTCGACATCTTTTTTCCCCTTTCGTTTTCTCTGTCAGAACTTTCTGAGCAGTCACCTTATTTAAACTTCTTCACCTGTGCAATGATCTCCTCGCAGATCTCATTCGCTGATTTTCCATCGGTCGCGATCACAATATCCGCTGCCGCTTCATACGCCGGTCTGCGCTTCTCCATCAGTTCGGAAACATATTCCACTGTCTTATTATTTTCCAGAAGCGGACGGTCATGGTTCTCTTTGACACGCTCCAGAATCGTCTCCGGCTTCGCGGTCAGAAGTATAACCTTGCCGCTCTTTCGCATCTCCTGTACATTGACCTCCCGCATCGCCACACCGCCGCCGCAGGATACAATCTTATTTTTCTCTTTCCCTACTTCCTTCAGCAGGTTTGTCTCCTCGTTGCGGAAATATGCCTCGCCGTGCAGATCGAAGATCTCGGAAATGCTCATGTTGTTCTTTTTCGCGATCATTTCATCCATTTCCACCACATCCATCGCAAAGGTATTCTGCAGTGCATTCGAAACGGTACTCTTTCCGACTCCCATAAATCCGATCAAGAAAATATTGAATCCAAACAACTCATGGGACTGGATCCGTTTGCTCCGGTAGAGGACGCTGTCGTAAACTGCCATGATTGACTTTTTGTATTCATAATCATCCAGCTTCGCAAGCATCTTGCTCTTCTTGCGCTCTTCCTCCTCTGCCTGGTAAATCGGAAGTCCGTTTTTCTGTTTATAATTTGTAATCTCCTGGATAATCTGGCAGCGCATCCGCAGGGCATCGATCAGAATCTCGTCGCACATGTCCAAATCATTTCGCAGCTTCTTTAATTCATCCATCTGTCTCATCCTTCTTCACTTGTATTCATTCAAATCACTTTTGCACTTTACATTGAAAGTGTGTTTTATTATTATACCCGAATCAGGATATGAACGCAAGTGCTAATGCGGAATAGCAGGTATAACTGTAGGGGATATAGTTTAATTAGATTCCCAGCTTCTCCTTCATGTAATCCACCGGTGTTGATTTTCCTGTATACAGTTCAATCGCGATCAACGCCTGGAACAGCATCATGCTCATGCCGTTGTATACGCGGGTGCAGCCAGCTTCTTTGGCCTGCTTCATCATCACGGTCTCACGCGGTGCATATACCGTATCAGTTACGATCAGATCCTTGCGGAAATAGGACGGATCCGGAATATTGGACAGATCCTCCAGCGGGTGCATACCAACGCCGGTTGCATCACAGAAAATGTCTGCTTCGTGCATTTTCTCTTTTAAGAGTGCCAGATCGCCCAGGTCATG
This sequence comes from Clostridium sp. CAG:43, assembly GCF_000434655.1. Classification (NCBI taxonomy): domain Bacteria; kingdom Bacillati; phylum Bacillota; class Clostridia; order Eubacteriales; family Clostridiaceae; genus Clostridium; species Clostridium sp. CAG:43. Next base: position 38,068 of record NZ_FR895029.1, read on the forward strand.
CATCTCGGCCTTGCAGTTAGAGTTCTTGTTGATGATATCAACGATCTCCTCGCCGCGTGCATAGAATTTATCTTTGATATTGAAGATATGCAGCTCTGCAATGCCGTCCAGTGCGCCGCGTACTGCGATAGCGGTTGCTGCACCGCCAGTACCGATGAGAACCATCTTCATTCCCTTGAAATCAATGCCTTCTTCCTTGATTCCCTGCCAGTAGCCCATACCGTCAGTGTTGTAACCCTTCAGGTATCCGGTTACATTGCCGTCTTTGTCACGGGTGTTGACTACAGTGTTGATCGCGCCGCACAGCTTTGCAGCCTCGTCTACCTCATCCAGATATTTATGAACGACGGTCTTGTTCGGCATGGAGATGTTGGAACCCAGCATCTTCAGCGCACGGATACTCTCAACCGCTGCTTCCAGGGTATCGTTGTCTACCTCGAACGCAAGCTGGATAACATCGTCGCCATTCTTGTCATAGGCAAGGTTGTGGGTGGTCGGAGACTGTGTATGACGGATCGGGTAAGCCATTAATCCTACTAATTCGGTATGTCCTGTAATGTTTGGCATGATAATTTCCTCTTTTCTTCTCTATTTTTTATAATCAAATAAAATGATATCATTCGTTCAGCGAACAGTCAGAATCTTTCAAATACGATATTCAATTTCTTACTCCAACGGTGCCAGCTCTAAAAATCCTCTCGCTTCCAGCACGTTCAGAATCGCACGTCCTTCCATCGTTCCCTCCATGATACGGCGGGCGCGGACAGAGTCTCCGATCGGGTAAATGAAGGTATCTGTGTTGTCAAATGCCTCTTCAAGCTGTGCCAGAATCGGATTGTTGGCGCGCATTCCCAGACAGTTGAAGCCGAGGTCAAAGTTCAGATCCTCGATCGTGCCATCCGGCAGCTTCACGGTAAATGCGTTTTCTTTGACTTCCTGCAGCGCAGTATTCACATACTCTTTCACACCATATTTGTCGTGTGTCTCACGCATGGAACATTTCGTGATCGGATCTGCCAGCATACCAATCTGCGGGAGCATATCCACGATGGTACACTCCGCGCCGCGCGGTGCGAAATACTCCACAACATCCAGACCAACGGAGCCGCCGCCGACTACAACCACTTTTTTGCCCTTGCAGAAATCATCCGGGTATTCTCCGGCTTTTACTTTCTGAATCATCTCGAAAATGGTATCGACATGACCGGCTGCGATGTTTTCCTTGAGTCCCTTGATCGGCGGAACGACTGGAACGGAACCGGTTGCGTTGACAATGATATCCGGCTTGAACTGTTTGATCTTGTCCACGGTTGCCTCGCAGTTCAGGAAAACATACAGGTTTTTCAGTCTCTTCGCACGTGCTTCCAGATATTTCGGGAAGTCTTTCATACGGTTCTTGCTTGGCAGGTCGGAGATGAAGGTGGAAAGTCCGCCTAATTTACCACTCTTTTCTAATAAGAATACGTTGCATCCAACCTCGGCTGCCGTGCAGGCTGCTTCCAGACCGGCTGTACCGCCGCCGACTACAACTACGTTGCAGTTTTTATTGACTTTCAGCTTCTTGTAGATATCGCCCTCCGGAACAGCCGGGTTGACGGTACAGCGGATCGGGCGGTTGACGCCGATTCGGTTGCCCGCACAGCCGACGTTACAGGAGATGCATTTACGAAGAATCTCTTCCTCACCGTTCTGCACCTTGCTGACCCAGTTCGGCTCTGCAATGAGTCCGCGTCCCATGCCGACAATATCGACATCGCCGCTCTCCAATACTTTCTCAACGACCTCCGGATCGCGGTAGTTGCCCGCATTGATAACCGGTTTACCAAATTTATCCTTCACGGCCCTTGCCATGTAGGAACGCCAGCCATCCGGCAGGAAGTTCGAGTCAATCTGATACTGTAAGGACGGGTTCAGACCGCAGGATACATCGTACATATCTACGTACTCATCCAGATATTCGAGGTATTCCAGTGTGTCTTCCAGCGTGTTGCCGCCCGGCACGCGCTCTTCCGCAGAGATACGAACGATGATCGGGAACCACGGACCTACATTTTTCCGCACCTCTTCCAGAACCATCTTCGGGAAACGGAGACGATTCTCGACAGAGCCGCCGAATTCATCGGTTCTTTTGTTGTAATACGGGGAAATAAACTGACTCATCAGATAAGAATGACCGCAGTGGATCTCAATCGCATCAAATCCGATCGCCTGTACACGTTTCGCCGCCTCGCCGTATTTTTTTACGGTCGTCAGGATCTCTTCCTTTGTCATCGGACGCGGAATCTCGCCGCCTGCCTTGGTCGGGATATTGGAGGAAGACACCGTCTCCATACCGGTTCTGGCAGAGGATGCAGAAGCACCCGCATGGTTGACCTGAATCGCTACCATCGCGCCATTCTTGTGAAGATTCTCGACTAACTGATAGTAACGCGGCATAAAGCTGTCGTGATCGATGCGGATCTGGCTTGTGCCATTGGAACCAACCGGATATTCAATATTGGCATTCTCCAGAATAATCAGACCAGTTCCTCCCTTGGCACGCAGGGAATAATAATTCATATGGCGGTTGCTCATCTCACCGCTCGTCTCGCCATAGTTAGTACCCATCGGCGTCATGGCAACACGGTTTTTGATTGTCATGCGCTTAATGGTAATCGGTTCAAAAATTTTCGGGTATTTGCTCTTCATGATGAAATTCTCCTTCTCCATTGCATGAGAGGCATCCCTGTGTTTGTGACACTTTTATCATAACCGTTTTGCTTAAAAATTAACAATATCTTTCAGGTAAATTTTCAATACGTTTTTGCTATCGGTTTCCCGTTCCGCCTGCAGACCGTCCTGACGCGCCTGCTGTTTCATATATTCAATAAAGCGTTCCACCGCCGGAAGCCGGTAGCGTTCTTTCATCCAGAACATAAAAATCTGGTGATAAATGTCCAAATTTTCAATCGGATGAATGCAAACTCCCGGAGCAAGCTCCAGAATGTCCGTGCGCGGCATCAGTGCGATGCCAAAACTCTCCCGCACCAGCGCGACGATCGAATATTCGTCCGGGCACTCCACGACAATGTCCGGCTGGATGTTGTATTTCGCATAGAGCGCGCGGGTGCGCGTCCCCATCCAGGAGTCCTTATCGTATCCAATTACCGGATACCGGTTCAGCTCCGCAAATGGAATTCTCTCCCGCTGCGCCAGCGGATGATCCTTCGGTGTGATGATAACAAGCTTCTGGTTCGCCACCGGAAAAAATTCCATGTCATCCTTTTCCAGACAGCCGCCAAAGCCTACATCTAATTCACCCGTTTTTACCTTTTTTGCAATCGCCGGTGTGTGATTCTGCCAGAAATTAAACACAACCTTTTGATTTTCCGGCTGTTCTAAAAAGAGCTTGACCCGGTGCGGGATATAGTGACCGGCCAGCGGAAACACGTAACCGATGTCGATCTTTCCCCCATCCATCGAAATCTCCCGCATTTTTCCGACCGCGATGTGGCAGTCTGTGAGAATCCGGTCCGCGTACTCCAAAAACATCCTCCCCGCCTTCGTCAGAGTCACCCCGCGCCCTTCTTTTTCAAAGAGCGTCACGCCCAGCTCATTTTCCAGTGATGCCATCGACCGGCTCAGGGATGGCTGTGATATATATAATTCTTCCGCCGCCTGATGATAATTTTCCAGATTCGCTATCTTCTGAAAATATAAAATCTGATTCAATGTCATTCCTAACGTCCCCCGTCTTTATGTATCTTCGTATTAACTCTTCGCAATATCAGCCGTAAATGCATCACACCAAACTTCCACTATTAATGTAATGGCTGCCGTAAACATG
>NZ_FR895029.1:42054-42249 GCF_000434655.1 Clostridium sp. CAG:43
ACACATTAATGCTTAAAATGCATTGTTTTTTTGCTATAAAAGTATTAGACTTCGGCTATAATAATTGTTAGAATAAGGGCATCAAACGTGTTATTTTTCTAACACTAAAACAGAACTTTTTATATCGGCATCTCCTTTGTGTTTGTGACAGAACATCATCCATCATCCGCCCGGTTTCCGAAACGGCAGCCCGAC
>NZ_FR895029.1:42297-67409 GCF_000434655.1 Clostridium sp. CAG:43
ATCATGAACAAGAAATATCTGCCAAGTGCACTTATCATGTACTTAAACTACTTTATCCATGGCGTCGGCTGTTCGATTCTCGGACAGGCAGTCATCAAGGAAGCGCTTGCCGCAGCCTGGGGCGTTGAGGCAATGGCGATCACCGCGATTTCCGCTGCTTTAGGACTCGGACGTCTGATTGCACTTCCATTTGCCGGACCACTTTCCGACAAACTGGGACGCCGCATCTCAACCGCGATCGGCAGCGCCTCCTATGCGGTTTACCTGATTGGACTTGCTTTCGCATTCAGCGCCGGACAAAACGGCGGCTATCAAATCGCTTATGTATGTGCAATCATCGGAGGTATCTCCAATTCGTTCCTTGATACCGGTATCTATCCGGCGGTTGCCGAGATTATCAGCAGCGCTCCGGGTGTCGCTACCATGGGAATCAAATTTTTCATTGCGATCGCGCAGATGCTTCTGCCGTTCGTACTCGGTGTTGCTGTGACAACCACCGCCACCGGCATGGTATCTTACAATCCGTTATTTATCGGATGCGGTATTATTTACGCTGTTTTATTTGTACTTATTTTCCTGTTCCCGCTGCCAGATTCTGAGCAGAAGGCAGAGGGCAAATCCGAGGGACTTATCGCCAGCTTAAAACACACAAATTTTTCGTTTGAGTCCATCGCCATGATCGTGATTGGTTTCACCTGCACCGGTACCTTCCAGTTATGGTTAAACTGCGCACAGAACTTCGCAAAAGAAAATGCAGGCTGGGCGAACCCGTCCATCATGCAGACCTACTATTCCGCAGGTACCCTGATGGCGCTCGTTGTTACCTCCCTGCCGACCCGTAAAATCAAGGATGTACGTTTCATCCTCGTTTACCCGGTTATCTGCCTCGTTACTTTGGTTGCCGTACTCATCGGTCACAGCCAGACCCTTATGATTGCAGGCGCTTTCATCATCGGCTGGGCAGGCGCGGGCGGTCTGTTACAGATTGTAACCTCCGTCTGCAACATGCTGTTCCCGAAGATCAAGGGAACCGTAACCGCACTGGTTATGATTGCTTCTTCCTTATGTAATTACACAATTTTGACTGCCGCTTCCAAAATGGCACCATCCCATGTTATGATAATGAATATCGTACTGACTGCCATCGGCGTTCTCTTAGGACTCTTTGTCAATGCCCGCTACGCGAAAATGGTGTCTCTGGCAGAAAGCGACGAATAAATATTTATTGATAAAATGAAAGGATTCTCTGATTATGAATACTATCAAAGTTAGAAATATCGAAATCGGCTCCGGCACACCGAAGATCATCGTTCCGATCGTAGGCGTTACCAAACAGGAAATCATCGACGAGGCCAAAACGTTTGATTCTATTCCGATTGATGTGGTAGAATGGCGTGTAGACTGGTTCGAAGGTGTCTTTGATTTTGAGAAGGTAGAAGACGTCTTAAAGGAACTGCGTGCCGTTCTCGGCGAGACTCCGATTCTGATGACCTTCCGTACCTCCAAAGAGGGCGGCGAGAAATCCATCGAGCCGGAAGATTACGCAAAGCTGAACATCAAGGCAGCTCAGACCGGCTATGTCGATTTCATTGACGTAGAGATCTTTACCGGCGACGCGATTGTAACCAAGATCATCGACGGCGCACATGCGGCTGGCGTGAAAGTCATCGCTTCCAACCATGACTTCCACAAGACGCCGGAGAAATCCGACATCATCTACCGCCTGCGTAAGATGCAGGATATGAATGCAGATATCCCGAAGATCGCAGTTATGCCGCAGAACAAGAAAGATGTTTTAACACTTCTCTCTGCCACTGAGGAAATGACTTCCCTCTATGCGGACCGTCCAATCATTACCATGTCGATGGCTGGCACCGGCGTTATCAGCCGTCTCTGCGGCGAGGTATTTGGTTCTTCCATGACCTTCGGCGCTGCCAGGAAAGCATCCGCACCGGGTCAGATGGGCGTAAAGGAGCTGGAGACTGTACTGGGACTGCTTCACAGTGCGATGTAATATCTGGCTTACCCAGTTATTCGGTTACTGTTCACGCTAACGTGCCCAGTAACTGAATTTGCCGTGGCTTCGCATTTAAATACGGCAAATTCCTGCTGCCACCACGTTTTCTTACGGCACTTTCGGTTTCAAAAGTGCCTATATTATACTTTTAGCCACCTATTTTTTTACTCCCGGAAATCCCTGTACCTGCGGGTACGGAGGGATTCTCCGCGAGACACTCAAGACCTGCTACCTCCATCGCAGGTCTATTATTGTTATCAAGCGGCACATCCGTTTTCAAACGTGCCTGCATAAACAGCAACCCATTATCCGTATTTACAAGGGGATTATTCATGAAAAAAACACTTCACTGGCTGGATGAAAACCTGGAAGAATTTCTGCTGGTTGTCATGCTGGCTGCGATGACACTCATTATGGGAATCCAGATATTTTCCCGCTACGCGCTTGGGCAGTCGCTGTCCTGGTCCGAGGAGGTTACCCGTTTTCTCTTTATCTGGAGCGGTTTTTTAAGCGTCAGCTATTGCAGCAAAAAGTGCCTGTCTATCAAGATCGAACAGTTCGTCGCTGCCTTTCCACGCAGAGGTAAGGCTCTTTTTAAGGTTGTCAACCACACCTTTGAGCTGATTTTTTTCCTCTATATGATCCCATTTGCATACTCTTACATGATGTCCGCCATTCACAGCGGACAGTTATCCCCCGCCTGCGGGATTCCGATGTACTATATTCAGGCAGCGCCGTTTGTTTCCTTTCTTCTGGTAACATTCCGCATTCTGCAGCGCTGGATCATCGAATTTAAGGTTGCCCGCGGCGAAGATGTCTACGATCCGGCCCACCCGGAGCGCAATACACCGGAATCCTTTATCCATGCAAATGCAGATATGCCGGAAAAGGAATCCAATGAAATCGAATCTCTCATCGAGGCAAATACACCATCTGGAAAGGAGAAACACTGATGCCTGCTGCTCTCTTATTTGTTATCTTTGTCGTGCTGCTTGTCATCGCGATCCCGGTATCGATCACGCTCGGTATCGCCTCGGTTCTCCCTTCCGTTTTTGACCCGTCCTTCACGGTCGGCGCTAACCTTCACGGTCGGCGCTAAGTATCTGATCCGCGCCATGTTCGGCGGACTGGATTCTTTTCCCCTGCTCGCCGTGCCGATGTTCGTCTTATCCGGCATCATCATGGCAAAGGGCGGTATTTCCAAGAAGCTGTTTGACGTATTCGCCTTCTTTCTTGGCAATTTTACCGCCGGTATGCCATGCGCGGTCATCGTGACCTGCCTCTTCTACGGCGCTATCTCCGGCTCTGCCCCGGCAACCGTCGCAGCCGTCGGGAGCATGACGATCCCGATTTTAAGCGCCCTCGGCTATGACCGGACTTTCTCTACCGCGATCGTGGCAGTCGCAGGCGGTCTGGGCGTTATCATTCCCCCGAGTATCCCGTTTATCATGTACGGCATGGCGTCCGGTGCCTCTGTCAGCAGCCTGTTCTTAGCCGGCGTCATTCCGGGTCTGATGATTGGTCTGCTCCTGATGCTGTATGCCATCTATCACTGCCGGCGTTACGGCGAAGATAGAGAAAAAATCCACGCTGAAATCCATCTGCTGCACGAAAAAGGGCTGTTCCGGGTGCTGCGCGAAAGCTTTTTCGCTCTCTTAAGCCCGGTCATCATCCTTGGCTGTATCTACAGCGGCATCGCCTCCCCCACGGAAGCAGCGGTTATCTCCGTTTTCTATGCCCTGTTTGTCAGCCTGTTCCTCTACCGGACCATGAAATTCCGGGATATCCCGCCGATTTTTGTGGAAGCGATCCGCACATTCACACCGATCCTCTTTATTCTGGCAGCTTCCACGGCATTTTCCAGAGTCCTGACCCTGATGCAGGTGCCGCAGGCGGTCAGCAGCTTTATCCTGGAGCATTTCAACAGCCCGGTCATGATCCTGCTTGTCATCAACCTGTTCCTGCTTATCGTGGGAATGGTCATGGATACAACCCCGGCGATCCTGATTCTGACCCCGATCCTGCTCCCGATCGTGACAGCGATCAACATGGATCCGGTCCAGTTCGGTGTGATCATGGTTGTCAATCTGGCAATCGGCTTCGTAACCCCGCCGATCGGCGTCAACCTCTTTGTCGCCAGCTCCCTGACCGACGTCCCGATCATGGCGATCGCCAAAAAAGCGATGCCGATGATTGGATTGTTCCTGGTGGCGCTGCTGCTGATTACGTTTATACCGGCTTTGTCGCTGGGATTGTTATAATGCTGAATGGACGCTTGGAAATGTTGAAGTTCCGAAAGATTTCATATAACGACCTGCTTCACGCTTTCAGGCTGTGAATGGAATATTTCACATATGAAATGGATGTTTTTAAATTTGAAAGGATCTCCCATTATGATTTATATTTCAAACCTAGTGTCCCGCCGATGCCGGACTTCTTCCCGATTCGCTGCGGCGCTCATTTCTTCCTCGGTTCTTTTATTCGGCGCCTCGCTCGCGCTGAGCGGCTGCGACTCCAGCCAGGAAGAACAGCGCTATTCCTGGCCACTGGCGACCGCCAGCCCGGAGGACACGGTAACGCAGCTGTTTGCCGAAAAATTTGCGGAGGAAGTACATGACTTAAGCAACGGCGCAATGCGGATTCAGGTTTACGCCAACTCCACACTCGGCGGTGACCGCGACCTGCTCGAAACGTGCGCGGACGGCGATATCCCATTTGTCGTGCAGAACACCGCCCCTCAGGTTTCTTTCATGAAGGATCTCGCCGTTTTTGACCTTCCATGCGTCTTTGATTCGCTGGATGACTGCCGCAAAAAGCTGGATGATCCGGATTTTTACAATCTCATCAGCCAGGTGTACACCGACGGCGGTTACCACCTGCTCGGCATGGCAGATCAAGGTTTCCGCATCATGAGCACAAATAAACCGGTTTACTCCCTGGCGGATTTCAAAGGGCAGAAAATCCGTACCATGGAAAACAGCTATCATCTCGCATTCTGGAAAGCAATCGGCGCCAATCCGACGCCGATGACCTTCAGCGAGGTGTATATCGGTCTCCAGCAGCACACGATCGACGCGCAGGAGAACCCGTATGAGGTCATCGTCTCCAACCGTCTCTACGAACAGCAGGATTATGTGGTCGAGACGAACCACCTGCCGCATCTGATCTCCCTGATTGTCAATGACGATTTCTTCCAGAACCTGACTCCAGAAGAACAGAAAATCATGACGCAGGCAGCCAAAACCGCGACCGAGTATGCCAGAGAACAGTCCGACGCGCGCATCTTTGACCGTATCGCTACGATCGAAGCGAGCGGCACCGCGATTTTAACTCTCTCGGATGAAACGCGCGATGCCATCCGGGAGGCGGCTGGAAGCGTATATGAGAGTATCCGCGAGAATATTGATCCGGAAATTTATGACGCATATATGGAGCCATAACCTCATCTTCTTTTACCGTCTGCAAAAAAAGTTCATACAAAATTCAAAAGCGGATATACCGACCATCTGGTCAGTACATCCGCCTTTTCTCATGTTTCAATCATTCCGCGAAACTTTTTATCTTCCTTGCGGACAGCATCCCGTTTCGCTTCATCCTGGCACTGCGCTTCAATTATTTAGCTTCTTCTGCGTCAGCCTCTTCATCGGTCTCCGGTACATTGTTGTGAACCGCTGTGACGGTAGCAACTACTGCCTCCAGATCGGTCAGAATATCAATGTCTTTATCTTTTGCGATCGAAAGGTCTTTGACACGAATCGTATCACCAATCTCCATCTCACCAACATCAACTTTGACTTTCTCAACCAGTGCAGCCGGTAATGCGCGGTACGATACTTCTTTCAGTACCTCCTGCAGAACGCCAGCTTCTACCTTGTCGTGGTTCTCGAAGATAATCTCAGCAACGGAATGAACCTTCTCATTGCTTACCAGCGCCTGGAAATCTATCTCTACAACCTGATTTGCCATTGCATCATAGTCAACTTCCTTGATCAGGACATCGTAGACTTCGCCTTCTACATCCAGCATAATCTGTCCGCCCTTGGTCTCGGTCTTCAGCAGACGATCCACGTCTTTCTTTTCCATCTTAACGGGAATGGAGCCCTGAATCTTCTTGCCAAATACGTTGCCTGTTACATAGCCTTCTCTTCTGAGTCTCTTTGCCTTAACATCCATGCTTCTTTTTTCAGCTTTTAAAGTAGTCATTTGTCTTTTCCTCCAAAAATCTGATCTGCGTCTTCCGCACACCCTGTGTGGAAAACACATTGTGCTTAGCAGCCCTCAGCCATGGGGTTTTGTTAAGTATCTATCTCCTTGTTACGGCTCATATTATAGCAGGGTTCTCTGAAAACGATTCACTAAAAATAAAAATACGATTCACTAAAAATAAAAATATTTCGGCTTTATTTTCAGCATTTTTAAGGTTGAAATTTAGAATTTGTATATTTTTCTTTCTGTCTTTTTTATACAAGAAGTATCTCCCTAAATCCGCCACCCGGTTTCAGGGCACACACACTTTTAAATCCACACGCCACCGCCAGCTCCTGCGCCTGCTTAAACCCATATCCGATCGTGTCGGTACTGTGGCTGTCGGAGTTGATGAGGATACGTCCGCCGCAGGCACACAGCTCTTTTAACAGAGCTGCGGACGGGTACGGCGCACTCCGGTAGCCGCGGGACATGGCGCCTGTGTTGATCTCAAACGGAATCCCCAGAGCCGCCAGTTTGTGCATCGCCGTGATCGCCGGTTCCAGATAGGCGTCTTTCGTCTCGTCAAAATGTTTATATCCCTCGTTAAATTTTGTCAACAGGTCAAAATGTCCGATGAAATCGCATTTTGTCCGGTCATAAATCTGCGCCTCTGCCTCGAAATACTCCCGTGCAAAGGCGTACCAGTCGCCATGCCACAGCGTCTCGACTGCTTTTACCAGTTTCTCTTCCGTATCATCCACACAAACATACTCGCCATCCTTGATGAGCGCATGGGTCGAGCCGATCGCGTACTCTGCTTTCTGCACCGGTCCCAGTCCATCCAGCTCGATCCCGATATAGAGATTCATCTTTCCCCGGTATTCCTCCCGGAGTTCTTGAAGTTCTTCGGTATACTCGCGAAGCTTCTCGTCGTCCATCCCGAATCCCGGCTCAAACATCGAAAAATCAGCATGTCCTGAAACACCAAAATCGGTCATTCCCATCCGGTATGCCGCCTCCACCATCTCCCGCGGCGTACTCTTTCCGTCGCAGAACGTGGTGTGGGTGTGAAAATCTGTATGAAGCATCGGTAATCTCCTTTCTTATTTCACTCTGCCAAAACGGTTCAGCCTCTTCACAGCTGCGGGAAAACATCCTTGCGGATTTGTCTTCAACAAGGGATTTATCGCAAACTCCGCTCCACCATCTGCATCCGCTTTTCAAACTGCTCGTAAAAGTCCTTCTCTCCATCATACGGAAGCAGATAGAACAATTTCATAATCAACAGATTGCGCCGTTTTTCGCGCTCGGCTGCCGCAGCAGCACGGTTTTTCTTCTGTATCTCCTGTTCCTCCGGCGTTCCGATGCATGGTTCTGCCAAAAGGTTCTGCGCCGCCTCCGTTTCCGCCGTTCTTATATCTTTTAAGAAATAATGCCACCGGCTGATATACGCCTCATACCGCTTTAAATCTGGCGTATCGATCCATTTTTTCACTTTGACTTTCGTCCGGTTTTCCTTTTTACACTCATGAATCTGGAGAAAATACTGGAAACTTCCATTTTCATAAAAGCGCCCCAGTGGAAACAGGCGGCAGATGCCCGGCCGGTATGCATGGATCCGGCAGCGCCCTGCTTCATCGAGAAACCCACAGGCTTCATCCGCCCCGCTCCGGAGCGCCAGATTTGGCAGAATCTGTCCGTCCACGACGTTCCACTCTACCTTTTTTTCCTCCAGCAGATGTTCCAGCGTGTCCCCGCGCAGAGCGGTCAGACGGTACACATCATATGGATCCAGCACGATCGAATTACCCATTCCGTGGCAGCACGCCGAACAGCCCCGGCAATCATCGCATCCGGCTTTTACCATATCGTCCCGGCTGTACAGCTTTCCATCTGAAATCTCCGCCATCGTTACATTACGTTCCATCTCTACTTCTCTCTTTCTGCCTCAATCCGATCTAAAATCTCCCACAAATGTTCCAGATCCGCCTCTCTGGTCGCCCAGCTCGTCGCAAAACGGACAACGGTGTGATCCTCGTCATACCGCTCCCAGAAGCTCACGGAAACCTCTTTTTCAATCTGCTCCATCCGGTCATTTTCCAAGATCACAAACTGCTGGTTGGTCGGGGACTCACGGAAAAACGTATAACCGCGCTGTTTTAACCCTTTCTTTAAAGCCGCCGCCATCTCTACCGCATGGCGTCCCAGGCGCTCGTACAGCCCGTCTGTAAACAGCACGTCAAACTGGATTCCCAGCAGGCGTCCCTTTGCCAGCAGCGCGCCCTGCTGCTTGATCCGGGTAATAAAATGCGCCGGAACATTCTTCTTCTCACCAAATACAACTGCCTCTCCGCAGAATGCGCCCACCTTCGTGCCACCGATATAAAACACATCACACAGATGCGCGATCTCCGAAAGACTCAGGTCATTTTCCTCTCCCGCCAGACCATATCCAAGACGCGCTCCGTCCAGATAGAGCGGGATTTCATACGAACGGCAGATCTCCGAGATCGCCTGCAGCTCCTTCCGGCTGTATAAGGTTCCGTATTCCGTCGGATGGGAAAGATACACCATTCCCGGAAATACCATATGATCATTGTTTGCGTCCGCCTCGAAATTTTGCAGATATTCCTGCAGATCCGCCGGATCAATCTTCCCATCTTTTTCCGGAAGCTGCAACACCTTATGCCCGGTGTACTCGATCGCCCCGGCTTCATGAATACTCACGTGCCCTGTCTGCGCTGCCACTACGCCCTCATACGGTGCAAGCATGCTGCTGATCACGACCGCATTCGTCTGGGTACCGCCCACCAGAAAATAAACCTCCGCCTCCGGGCATCCGGTCGCCTCCTGTATTTTTCTGGCGGCACTCTGGCAGTACCGGTCCATGCCATATCCCGGCAGACTCTCCCGGTTCGTCTCCGCCAGCTTCTGGAGTATCTCCTCGCAGGCGCCCTCTGTATAATCGCTTGCAAATGAAAGCATCGTAGTATCTCCTCCTGTTCTTTCTTCGAGCAAACACAATCCTGCGTTCTCGAAATTGTTTGTATTCTTATGTCCTCACCAGTGCCAGAGAAGCCCCCGCATCAGCATCGCCGTCAAATTTGCTGCACTGTGAAATAACACAGGTTCCCACAGACGGTTCTTTTTTTCATACAGCCACGCCAGTATAAGTCCCATGAGCGCCGCATAAATCCCCTGCGCCCAGTTTCCATGCACCAACCCGAAAAATGCCGCCGATCCAAGTGCCGCCCAGAAAAATGGGAGCGCCATACGCAGGCGCTCAAATAAAATGCCGCGAAACAGCAGTTCTTCGGAAAGTGGGGCGGCAATGCCCATGAGAAAGAACTGCTGCCACAGAGCGCCGGAAAATAAAGCGGCGGCGCCCTCCGATGCACCCTTTCCCAGCGCTGCCGCAAGCATATCCCCCTGAGGCATTTTCAAACACAGAGACACCGCTTCAGCTGCCCGCCCAGTCATCCGAACCTTTTGCACTGCAATATGCAGCACTCCCAGGAAAATCTCCTTTTTTTCTAATGCCCAGAAAATCATGTTAAACACAGCGCTGAACGCAGCTGCCCCCAGCAGGATTTTCCACATATCCGGCACTTTTTCCCAGAAATATCCACTTTTCTCTCCCTTTGTCGTCTTTATCTGTGGAGAGACCTGCTCTTTCATCCCGTCTGCCTCTGCTATGCGCCTGTTTTCTTTCTTTTTCTGGATCCTCCGCCAGTAAAATGGATAAATCACAACAACTGTAAGCAGCGACGAAACGATTCTTCCCATATTTCCATTCAGATGCCCCAGCACCTCCACGCATCCGCCGATTAAATCGCTGATGACGCATGGAAAAAACATCTGCCAGACGATGCGCCAATCCGCTGTCTCCTGCCGTTCTTCGTCCATTTTTCTGCCTCCTGTCATTCTTTTCCTATCTGCATCTGTTTCCATGACTTTTTCAGACTTTCTACTCCACGCCTGCCTTCGCGCAGATATCCTGCAGACAGCATTTATCACAGTACGGTTTCGTCCGCGCTGTACAGACTTCGCGCCCGTGATACACCAAACGATGACAGAAATCACTGCCTTCTTCCGGCGGAACCAGCTTCCAGAGCGCCATTTCCACGCGCTTCGGGTCCTTGATTCCTTCCACCAGCCCTATCCGGTTTACCAGGCGGATGCAGTGCGTATCCGTGACGATCGCCGGTTTTCCAAACACATCCCCCATAATGAGGTTGGCGCTCTTTCTGCCGACTCCCGGAAGCTTTAACAGAGCGTTAAAATCATCCGGCACATGCCCGCCGTACTCGTCTCGCAGCATCTTCATACAGGCGCTGATGTCCCGCGCCTTACTGTGTCCCAGACCGCACGGCTTCACAATCGCCTCGATGTCTTCCACCGGGGCATCCGCCAATGCCGCCACATTTGGATATTTCTCAAACAATCCCTTGACTACCACATTGACACGCGCATCGGTACACTGCGCCGCCAGACGGACACTGACCAGCAGCTTCCACGCCTGATTGTAGTCCAGCGTACAGCCCGCATCCGGATATTCTTTTTTCAGGCGGTCAATTACCTCTAGTGCAAGCTCTTCCTTTGTCATATTCCTGTCTCTCCTATCTGCTATCCTTCACTTTTCAATTTACAGTCTGTCTTTGTAACAGCTGACACAACACTGATTGTCATATCAAGTGCAAACATTATTGCAATCTTTTATTCCATACCAGTCACAGCCGCTTCTGCAACTTTTTATTCTCATACGAACCGCATATGCTTACTATTCTTCCGCGTCCGCATCCTTCTTCCGTTTTCCGCCGCGCCGTACCTTGGAAAGTACCGGCTTTTCTTCTTTCTGTTTGACACGCACATAGATGATCGACAGAATCTTATTGTGCGGATTGCGCGCTGACCGAACCTCAACGGAATCAAACAGCTCGATAAACTGCTTCAACTTAGTGCATTTATAATTTCGCGGGTCAAATCCCGGCACACGCTTTGGAAGATTGTCTCCCAGCTCCGATAAATCCACCCATCCGTCATCGTCCGCATGTGTGTTGATGATCGAGATAATCTCTTTCTCCATCTCCTCCATGTTCGGAATATTGCTGACTGCATTCGGATCGCTTTCTTTCTCTGCCTCTTTTCTGGAACCATCCGCCTCACTCTCCTTGCGCGTCTGCGGCAGGGACGGATTCTGCGACGGATTTTCATCGTTTAATAAAATATCCAGGAATTTAAATGTCTCACACGCCGAGACAAATGCATTCGGCGTCTTGCGCTCTCCCATGCCGATCACCGTCATGCCTGACTCACGCAGGCGCAACACCAACTTCGTAAAATCACTGTCCGAGGTGACGATACAGAAGCCATCCACATTGCCCGAATATAAAATATCCATCGCATCGATGATCAGCGCCGAATCGGAGGCATTTTTCCCCTGCGTATAATTGTACTGGAAAACCGGCGTGATCGCATAGTCGCGCAGGTTCTTCATCCACGCCCGCACGCTCGGCGTCTGAAAATCGCCGTAAAGGCGCTTGTATGTCGCACTTCCATAATTGCTGACCTCATCTAAAATCAGCTTGATATACTTGCCGGACACATTTTCCGCATCGATCAGTACGGCTATTTTTTTGTCATCCATCTCCTGTTTCCTTTCTCAAATACCGCTCAAAATATTCTCTGCCGCTTTCATCAGGACGCACTTTCCTTTGAAATAAAAAGGCACCGGAACTTTCGCACGGTCGCATGATCGTGACTCTGAAAGCCTCCGGTGCCGGAATTTCTCATTTTCACACCGCCGAAACGGTCGTGATCGACAGCCGATACAGCTTATCTATAAGTGTATCACGTTCATGAGAAATCAGCAAATATTCTTTTTATTGTTCAGGCAAATGGATTCTCCGCCTTATAAAGCATTCCCTTCGGCTGGTTAAAGCCAATCTCCGGGATGGCAAAAATACCGATGAAACCAAAGGAATGCGTCGCGACCGGAAGCACCTCGCCCTGTGCGATATACGCACGCAGGATACCCTGAATTTTACACTTCTCTTGTCGCTATCTTTTTAGTTAATAAAGCTACCGTCTCAACATGCCCGCTCATCCCGAACATATCACAGCATCTCACGCGCTCCACCGCGTATCCTCTTTCATCCAGATACTTCACATCGCGCGCCAATGTGGCGGAATCGCAACTGACATAGACTACCCGCTTTGGCTGCATCCGGACGATCGTGTCGAGGCAGACGCTGTCACAGCCTTTGCGCGGCGGATCGACGACGATGACATCGGCATAGACCTGATTTTTCTCATACTCCCTTGGAAGTACCTCTTCAGCTTTTCCGACGAAAAACTCGACATTTTCCATGCCATTTAATGCCGCGTTCCGGCGGGCATCCTCGATCGCCGGAGGGACGATCTCTACACCGTACACTTTCTTCGCTTTCTGCGCCAGAAACAGGGAAATGGTTCCGATTCCGCAGTACAGATCCCATACAGTCTCCCCATCGGTCAGCCCCGCGTATTCCAGCGCCGTTCCATAGAGTTTTTCCGTCTGCACCGGATTGACCTGATAGAAAGAAAGCGGCGAAATCTGGTACGATACATTTCCGATTTTATCTGTGATATAGCCCGGTCCGTATAAGTTTACAAGCTCCGCACCAAGAATCACGTTTGTTTTTTCCTGATTGATGTTGTAGGAAATACTGGTCATGCCAGGGACTTCTTTTAAGCGTTCCACAAAAATATCCGCGTGCGGCAGCTTCTTTCCATTGATGACGAGACAGACCATCAGCTCGCCGTTTGAAAATCCCTTCCGAATCAATGCATGGCGAATCAGACCCTTGTGCGTCTCCTCGTCATATGGCGCAATCTGGTATTCTTCCATGATTTTCTTGATAATATCCAGAATTACCGCATTTTCTTCGACACCCAGCAGGCAATCCTCCGCTTCCACAATATGGTGGGTGCGTCCCGCGTAAAATCCGGCAATGATTCTTCCATCCTTATCACGCCCAAACGGAAACTGTGCCTTGTTGCGGTAGCGCCACGGGTGCTCCATCCCCAGGATCGGCTCCATCACGATGGTTTTATCCACAATCACACTATCTGCCTGCTCCGGCAGCCGCAGATTCTCCATCCCGCCGATCCGGCGCAGGTTATTGTAGACCTTGCGCTCCTTAAAATGAAGCTGCGCCTCATAACTCATCATCTGAAGCTGGCAGCCGCCGCACTGTCTTGCGACCGGGCATTCCGGCATCACGCGGTCTTTGGATGCTTCCAGCACCTCCATCAGACGGGCAAAGCCGTAATTTTTCTTCATTTTCATCGCCCGCGCCCGGATCCGATCCCCGATCACGGCATCTTTTACAAACCAGATATAGCCGTCCTGCTTTCCGATCCCGGCTCCATCTTCGCTCATATCTTCGATTGTCAGTTCAAATTCATCATTTTTCCTGATTTCCACGTTTTTTTGTACTCCTCATTTTCTTTATTTCGCATCCAGATAATGCGCCCGCTCTCCGCCAATATATTTCAGCCTCGTTCTCGCACACGTCACATGGGCGCCGCCGATCGCACGGATCGAGGTCCGCACCGGAACTGCAACCGGGCGCAGGTGCATACCGATGAAAGTGTCTCCGATATCGATGCCCGCGTGTGCCTGAATCCGCTCTACGGCTGTCGGATGTTCAAATCCCGCATAGGCTGCCGTTGCAAAGGAACCGCCTGCTTTTAGCTGCGGCACGACGTTTACCATCTCCAGACCATATTTTTCCGCCGCTTCTTCTTCCACAATCAGCGCCCGGTTCAGATGTTCACAGCACTGTGCCGCCAGATAAAGCCCCTGCGACTTGGTAACTGCATACAGCTCCTCAAACACCGCTTTTCCAATCTCGGCGCTGGAATAGGAACCGATCTTATGCGATGCAATCTCGCTGGACGAGCATCCGACCACCAAAATCTGTCCCGGCTTCATATTTGCCGCACTGAGAAGTTCCTCTGCGGCAATCCGTACCTCCTGGCGCAGCTCCTCTAACTGTCCTGCTGTCTCTATTTCTTTTGAAATTCCTGTTGCACTCATCCTGCTGCCTCCTGATTTAATGCCAGAAAAAGCCGCGGACCAAACAGGCTGAGCCCGCCGCAGCTTTTCCAAAATTTTTATTTGCATTCCCTTACTTCCGGTAAAACTCCTGAATCCGATCCAGCCTCGCCGTCATGCCGCCCAGCAGCATATCCGCCGCCGCAAATGCCGCCATCGTCTCAACCACGACAACCGCTCTCGGCACAATGATCGGATCATGGCGTCCCTTGATGCTGATGCCGATCTCCTCGCCGCTCTTATTGACGGTTCTCTGCTCTGCGGCAATCGACGGGGTCGGTTTAAATGCCGCACGGAACACAACTTCGCTTCCATCCGTCATACCGCCTAAAATGCCACCTGCATGGTTCGTCGCCTTGCCGACACTTCCATCCGGATTCATGACAAATGCGTCGTTGTTCTCGCTTCCTGCCATCTGCGCCGCATGGAAACCCTCTCCGATCTCGAAGCCTTTAACGGCACCGATCGAGCAGATTGCCTTTGCCAGATTCGCATTAAATTTATCAAAAACCGGTTCACCAAGCCCTGCCGGAAGACCGGCAATCACGCATTCCACGATACCGCCAGCAGAATCTTTCTCCGCCATCTTCCTTTCCAGATACTGCTCTGCCTCTGCGGCTGCGGCAGCATCCGGCATATACAGCTTATTCTTTTCGCATTCTGCCAGATCAAACCGATCCGGCGCCACTTCCACCGGTCCGATTGCTTTCGTGTATGCTTTTACCCGAATGTTCAAGGATTCCAGCAGCTTTGCCGCGATAGCGCCTGCTGCCACGCGTCCGATCGTCTCGCGTCCCGAAGAACGTCCGCCGCCCCGGTAATCCCGGAAACCGTATTTTTCATCGAAGGTATAATCTGCATGTCCGGGACGGTAATAACTGGCGATCTCACTGTAATCCTTCGAATGCTGATCCTGGTTCCGCACCAGCATCGAGATCGGCGTGCCCGTCGTCCGCCCTTCAAAAACGCCTGACAGGATCTCCACCGTATCGCTCTCGCTGCGCTTCGTCGTAAAACGGCTCTGCCCCGGTTTGCGGCGGTCCAGATAACGCTGAACGTCTTCCTCACAAAGCGCAAGCCCCGCCGGACAGCCATCTACGACCACGCCCACGCCTGCTCCGTGGGATTCGCCCCACGTTGTCATTGTCAGTATTTTTCCGTATGTTGATCCTGCCATTCTCGCTATTAACTCCTTCTGCCATTTAGTCTGCTTTCTTTCCTCTCGTAGGTACCTTTGTAATCACACAGCAGTTCGGCTCATTCACCGAAATACTGCGTCCGCTCATCACCAGCAGTTTCTCCTTATATTCCACCTGGAAGAAAGAAATGCTGTTACTGCCGTGGTTGATCGACGCCAGATGGTTTCCATCCGGGAAAATCGCGATATCCTTCGGGTAATCTCCACTGATCGGCAGACAGCAGAGCAGCTTCAAAAGCCCCGTCTGTGCATCGCGCTCGTAGACACTGACTGAATTATCGCCCGCATTGCTGCAGAACAGATGTGTCTCGTCCTCGGACATCCGGATCGTGCACGCTGCAGTCAGCTGGCTGGTGCGCTCCGGTGCGGTCGATGGAATCGTCTGGATCTTCTCGATCTTCGGCACACGATCGCCCGTTTCATACGTGTATACATCAATCACATTTTTGATTTCATACATCAAATACAAGAATTTTCCATCCTTGCTGAACATGAAATGTCTCGGACCAGATTCCAAATCACAGCGGATCGCGTCCACCAATGAAAGTGTTCCCTTCTCGCCATCAAACCTGTAAATCTTGACCTGGTCAATTCCCAGATCGGCTACCAGCAGGAATCTGCCATCCGGTGTGCGCTCCGCACAGCTCACATGCGGGCGGAACGTGCGCTCTGCCACGCTTCCAAGTCCCTTGTGGTAAACGCCGTCGGTCACTTCCCCGATAGAACCGTCCGGTTTCAGGCGGACCACCGTCTCCTTGCCGTCATGATAGCCGGATACGAAGATAAACTTGTCCTCCGCATCGGTCGCGATATGGCAGCCGCGCATCGCCTTGATATTTGCGCTGTTCACACGGCTGAGTGCGCCATTTTCCAGAATCCGGAACGCCACAACGCCCTCGTCCGCGATGGAATAGAGCATCCGCCCGTCATGTGAAACGGTTAAATAGGAAGAGTTGTCCACTTCCACCTCGCACCGGTAGATAAATTTTCCCTTTTTTTCATCCACATCATACACGGTAATTCCCTTTGCCTGACCGTTGTATGAGTAAGAACCCACATATGCCATATACTTATCCTGCATGAAATGTTCCTCCTTTGATCCCCCAGAACCGTTATAACGGTTTCTATCAAATTATCTGCCCCTATTTTATCATCATACCGCCATTTTTGCACCCTTTTTTCACACAATTTGAGAACCCCCGGATTTTCCCGTTTTTTTCCTTGACACCTCCCCCACATTCTGTATAATAGATACTCGGAAGCAAGTTTATTATTTCTAAACAAAAAGATTAATTTTACATTCATTTTAGAATTTCTAAACTTTCATCTTACTTTTGCATGCTTCTAAAAAACGCCGGACGGATGGTTTTCCCACCCGGTTTTTATAAAAAAGAATGTGCCCTAGCGCATCCTCGCGGAGCGTTTTTTGTTTTATAGGACGCAATTTCCTATGAAACCAGGAAAGGAGGTTCCCTCTGTTGAGTATAGGAGGAAAATTAAAGGAACTGCGAATTTTAAAGGGTCTGACGCAGGAAGAGCTGGCTGACCGCGCAGAGCTTTCGAAGGGATTTATCTCCCAGGTAGAGCGCGATCTGACCTCCCCGTCCATCGCTACTTTGATGGATATTCTCCAGTGTCTCGGCACAACCATAGGGGAGTTTTTCAACGAGGCTCCGGAAGAGCAGATTGTATTTGAAAAAAACGACTATTTTATCAAGGAAGATCCGGAACTGAAAAATGAGATTCAGTGGATCATCCCGAACGCCCAGAAGAACACGATGGAACCGATCCGCCTGACACTCGGTGCCGGCGGCTCCACCTATCCGGACAGCCCGCATGAGGGTGAGGAATTTGGCTACGTTCTTTCCGGCAGCATCCTGATTCATCTGGGGAACCGGACGTACAAAGCCAAAAAGGGCGAATCTTTTTACTATACGAGCGACAAGACGCATTACCTTGAAAGCCGCTCCGGCGCGACGATCCTCTGGGTCAGCTCGCCGCCAAGTTTCTAATACTACACATTATTTTACTATTTACGGAGGAAACCCATGAGCCAGCCATTAATCGATTTACAGCATATCTCGAAACGCTTTGACGACACCCTGGTCCTGGATGACTTGAGCCTTTCAGTAAAGGAAAATTCCTTTGTAACGCTCTTAGGTCCCAGCGGCTGCGGCAAGACGACCACGCTCCGCATCATCGGCGGATTTGAATCCCCAAATACAGGAAAAGTAATTTTCGGCGGCGAAGACATCACCAAGCTTCCGCCAAACAAGCGCCAGCTAAACACCGTATTCCAGAAATACGCACTGTTTCCGCATATGAGCATCGCAGATAATATCGCATTTGGGCTAAAAATTAAGAATAAATCAAAAGCATATATTGATGACAAAATTAAGTACGCTTTAAAGCTTGTAAACCTAAACGGCTTTGAGCATCGCAGCATTGACTCTTTGAGCGGCGGTCAGCAGCAGCGTATCGCCATTGCACGTGCGATTGTCAACGAGCCAAAGGTCCTGCTTCTCGATGAGCCGCTCGGTGCCCTAGATTTAAAACTGCGCCAGGACATGCAGTACGAGCTGATCCGTCTGAAAAATGAGTTAGGCATCACTTTTATCTATGTTACCCACGATCAGGAAGAGGCATTGACGATGTCCGATACCATCGTTGTCATGAACCAGGGTTATATCCAGCAGATGGGTTCCCCGGAACAGATCTACAACGAGCCGGAAAACGCATTCGTTGCCGACTTCATCGGCGAGAGCAACATCGTGGACGGTCTGATGATCCACGACGAGCTGGTTGAAATCTTCGGTGCGAAATTTGCCTGCGTCGATAAGGGATTCGGAACAAACCAACCGGTAGACGTTGTCATCCGCCCGGAGGACATCGACCTTGTAAAACCGGAGGAAGGCACGCTGCAGGGCATTGTCACCCATCTGATTTTTAAGGGCGTCCACTATGAGATGGAAGTCACCACATCGGACGGCTATGAATGGCTGGTTCACAGCACGGATATGTTCCCGGTCGGCGAGAAGGTCGGCATCCATGTAGACCCGTTTGACATCCAGATCATGAACAAGCCGGCGTCAGAGGACGAGGAAGCTGTGGGCGTCAATGAATAGAAAGGAGTCGGACTTAGCATGAAATCAAACGTGAAACGGCTCTTCGCCGGTCCTTATATTCTCTGGATGATCGGTTTTACCATCATCCCGCTCCTGCTGATCGTATACTACGGTCTGACAACCAAAAGCGGGGCATTTACACTGGCAAATGTCTGTTCCATCACGACACCGGAGCATATGAAGGCGCTGCTCTTATCCCTGGGTCTGTCTCTGGCTGCGACCGCCATCTGCCTGCTTTTGTCCTATCCGCTGGCTTTGGTGCTGCGCCGCCGCGGCATTGGGGCAGGCAGCTTCATGGTATTCGTCTTCATCCTTCCGATGTGGATGAATTTCCTGCTCCGCACCCTCGCGTGGCAGACGCTCCTGGAGAAAAATGGCGTTATCAACGGCATTCTTTCCTTTCTCCATCTGCCAAATATTGCCATCATCAATACCCCGTGGGCGATCATTCTGGGTATGGTATACAACTTCCTGCCTTTCATGATTCTCCCGATTTATAATGTGCTGGCAAAGATCGACGACAATACCATCAACGCCGCCAAAGACCTGGGTGCAAACAATTTCCAGACACTCATTCACATCTGGATTCCGCTCAGCATCCCGGGCATCATCAGCGGCATTACCATGGTATTTGTCCCGGCGCTGACAACCTTCGTTATTTCCAGTCTCTTAGGCGGCAGCAAGATCCTGCTCATCGGAAATGTCATCGAGCAGGAGTTCACCAAGGGAAGCAACTGGCACTTAGGTTCCGGTCTCTCGCTGGTTCTGATGATTTTCATTTTACTGAGTATGGCGCTCATCGCCAAATACGATAAAGAAGGGGAGGGCAATGCGTTCTAATGAAACACAACCGCTTAAAACAGTTTTTCCAGGACTTTTACCTGGCGCTCATCCTGCTCTTTTTATACATCCCGATCGTGACCATGATCGTTTTGTCCTTTAACAACACAAAATCGAGAACCGTCTGGGGCGGTTTTACCACCCGCTGGTATACGCAGATGTTCCAGGATTCCGCCATCATGAATGCCTTAAACAATACGCTGCTCATCGCGTTTGCGTCGGCTCTGATCGCGACCGTCATCGGCACGATCGCCGCCATCGGCATCAACAGCATGAAACGGATTCCGCGCACCATCGTCATGGGAATCAACAACATCCCGATGCTGAACTCCGATATCGTAACCGGTATCTCCCTGATGCTGGCATTTATCGCGTTCGGTATCTCTCTCGGATTTAAAACCGTGCTGATCGCGCATATCACATTTAATATTCCATATGTGATATTAAGTGTCATGCCGAAACTCAAGCAGACGAATCGGTACACCTACGAAGCCGCTCTGGATCTCGGCGCCAGCCCGCTGTATGCTTTCTTCAAGGTCGTATTTCCGGACATCGTCCCGGGTATCCTCTCCGGCTTTTTGATGGCATTTACGATGTCCCTCGATGATTTTATCATTACGCACTTTACAAGAGGTGCCGGTATGGATACCTTATCCACCCTGATCTACAGCCAGGTGCGCCGAGGCATCCAGCCGACGATGTACGCCCTGTCCACGCTGATTTTTGTGGCAGTCCTAGTGCTCCTGCTGATCACCAACTTTGCCCCGGAGAAAAAATCCACCGGCAATGCGACTGTGATTGACACAGAGACCATCAATCGCCGCAAACGCAACAACCAGATCAAGAACGGCATTCTGGGACTTGCCTGCACGCTGATTCTGCTTGTCGTTGGTTTCAGCACCTACAGCCGCTACACCACGACTCATTCAAACGAACTGTACGTCTACAATGCAGGCGAATATATTGATCCGGACCTGATTGAGGAATTTGAACATGAAACCGGAATCAAGGTTACCTACGACGTATTTGAGACACTGGAAGAAATGTATCCGGTCATCGAAGCCGGCGGCGTCAACTACGATGCAGTCTGCCCATCCGACTACATGATTCAGAAAATGAAGGAAAATGACCTGCTTGCCGAACTCAACTTTGACAACATTCCAAATGTCAAAAACATTGACCCGCAGTACATGGAAATGTCCAAGCAGTTCGACCCGGAAAACAAATATTCCGTGCCGTACACCTGGGGAACCGTCGGTATTCTTTATAATACGAAGCTCATCGAAGAAAAAGGACTTCCGGTTCCGACCAAATGGTCCGATCTCTGGAATCCGGCTTATAAAGGCGAGATCCTGATGCAGGACAGCGTCCGCGATGCCTTCATGGTAGCGCTCAAAAAAGACGGCTTCTCTGCCAACTCGACCGACGAAACCGAACTCCAGCAGGCAAAGCAGGATCTGATTGACCAGAAACCGCTCATACAGGCTTACGTCATCGATCAGGTGCGCGATAAGATGATCGGCGGCGAGGCAGCCATCGGCGTCATCTACTCCGGCGAGATCATGTACATTCAGGATGAGGTGGCCGCGCAGAACCTCCCATTCTCCCTGGAATACGTGATCCCGGAAGAGGGAACCAACGTCTGGCTCGATTCCTGGGTGGTTCCGAAAAATGCGAAAAATAAGGAAAACGCAGAAAAATGGATCAATTTCCTCTGCCGCCCGGATGTCGCAGTCAAAAACTTTGAGTACATTACCTACGCGACGCCAAACAAGGCAGCCAAGGAAATGCTGGACGAAGAAATCCAGAACAACAAAGCCGTCTTCCCAGATGCAAAGCAGCTGAAAAACTGCGAGGTTTACCGGTATCTTGGGGATGAGGCGGACGAGCTTTATAATAGTTTGTGGAAAGAAGTTAAGTCGGATTAAGGGGCTTGCTCCTTCAAATCATAATTGTAAAAAAGAATGTGCCTTGGCATATTCTCGCGCCGAGCGCGGTCGCTTGCGACATGTTTCTGCTTCGCGCGATATTGATTTTTCAATTCTAAGCGCTATACTATCTCTAAAAAAGGAGGTCACTCATGAAAATTTCAGTTCCTTATGAAAACGGAGAAATCTGCTCCCACCTGGCTCAGGTGAAAGAATTTTTAATTTTTGATGTAGTTGACGATGAGATTATTTCCACCAAAACCGTGAAACAGACCTATGCAAACGATCCCGGCGCGCTGGTCGAATTTCTGAAAAAGGAAAATGTCGCTGTGCTCCTCTGCGACGCCCTCCCGATCCCGATGATGATCGCCCTACGCGAAACCAGCATCCAGGTACTCGGCGGCGCAAAAGGTGCTCCCAAAGACCGCGTCGAAGACTTCTTAAACGGAATGCTTCACTTTGACCGGAGCGGAAATAACGGACCATCCTGCGGCGTCCATCCGTCCGATAACAAAAATGGCACTGACTCCGACGCCGAATGCGACGGAAATATCAGTGCCTGTGGAACCTGGTGCCATTAATTCCTATTTCGTCTGAAACCAGTCGTTTCCACTTCTAATAAAAGATTCTGTCCCACACGTGCAGAATCAGCGTTCAGATTATCAATTGTACGCATCTTGAGCCATATGTACGTCTGGGGCGGACGATAAGTCCGACACAGGCGAACATATGTAGCGAAAGCAAGCGAACAATGATAATCTGAGACGTTGATGGCGCACGTGTGGGACAGAATCCACCTTATTTCCACTGGAGGTGATGCAGATGCCCCTCCGTATTCATCTTCTCAAACCCATTCTGCCGCAGCGCCTCATACAGAATGATCGCCACCGAGTTTGACAGATTCAGGGAGCGCGTCTCGCCCCACATCGGGATGCGGACGCAGCGCTCCGGGTCTTCGATCAGGAGTTCTTCCGGGATGCCGCGGCTTTCCGGTCCGAACATGATGTAGCAGTCCGGATCATAGTGAACGTCCGTGTATACCTGCGTTGTCTTCGTGGTCGCCATATACGGGCGCGCGCCCGGATTCTTCTCCAGAAAATCTTTAAAATCGCTGTAAACTGTCACGTCCAGATGCGGCCAGTAATCAAGGCCCGCTCTTTTTACCATTTTATCATTTAATTTGAAACCGAGAGGCTCGATCAGATGAAGCCGCGTGTTCGTTGCCACGCAGCTTCGTCCTATATTTCCTGTATTCATCGGCATCTCCGGTTCATAGAGTACAATATTTAACATTTCTTCTCTCCATCTAACCGCGCCACAAACCGCTTAATACGCTCGATCGCCTTCTGCAGATCCTCCAGCGAATACGCATAGGAAACGCGCAGATAGCCCTCGCCGCAGTCTCCAAACGCGGTGCCCGGCACAAGCGCCAGCTTCTCTTCCTGAAGCAGGCGGTTTGCAAATTCATCCGAGGTCATGCCAAACCGTTTGATGCACGGGAACATATAAAATGCTCCATACGGCTCAAAACAGTCCATACCAAGCGCCCGGAACTCCCTCAAAAGATATTTGCGTCGCTCATCATACGCTTTTTTCATACGGGCAATGTCCTCATCGCCGTTCCGCAGGGCATCTACCGCTGCATACTGGCTGGTGGTCGGCGCGCACATAATCGCGAACTGATGGATTTTCAGCATCTGTTTTAAGATAAGCGCTGGAGCCGCCGCATAGCCGAGACGCCACCCGGTCATCGCATATGCCTTGGAAAATCCGTTGATCAGCACCGTGCGGTCACGCATCCCGGAAATCTCCGCGATGGAAACGTGCTTGCCGCTGTAGGTCAGCTCGGAATAAATTTCATCACTCAGCACAAACAGATCCTTCTCCTCAATCACCTTCGCGATCGCCTCCAGATCGGTGCGGTTCATGATCGCGCCCGTTGGATTGTTCGGGAATGGAAGAATCAGCACCTTTGTTTTCGGTGTGATTTTCTCCAGCAGCTTCTCCGGCGTCAGACGGAACTCATCCTTCTCCTCCAGCTCAATAATGACCGGCGTACCGCCCGCCAGCACCGTACACGGCACATAGGAAACGTAACTCGGCTGCGGAATCAGAACCTCATCGCCCGGATTGAGCATCGCGCGCAGGGCGATATCAATCGCCTCGCTGCCGCCGACTGTTACCATCACTTCTGTATTCGGATCATACTCAAGGCGCTGACGACGTTTCAGATAATGGCAGATCTCCTGGCGCAGTTCCTTTAAACCAGAGTTCGACGTATAGAAGGTACGTCCTTTTTCCAGCGAATAAATACCCTCCTCGCGGATATGCCACGGTGTATCAAAATCCGGTTCGCCCACGCCCAGGGAGATCGCGCCCTTCATCTCGCTGACAACGTCAAAAAACTTCCGGATTCCGGACGGCGGAATATTTACAATCGTATCTGATAATGGGTTTCTCACGGAACAATCAACATCCTTTCATCCTGAGGACCGTCGCAGAGAACGGTACCATGGTCTTTGTATTTTTTAAGAATAAAATGGGTCGCGGTACTCAGCACAGAATCGATCGTGGAAAGCTTTTCTGCCACGAACTGTGCAACTGCACGCATGGTTTTCGCCTCGATCATAACGGTAAAATCATAGCCGCCGGACATCAGGTATACCGAAGTCACCTCGCTGTACTGATAGATTCTCTCGGCAATCTTGTCAAAGCCCATCTCGCGCTGCGGCGTTACCTTTACTTCGATCAGTGCAATGACCTTCTCCTCATCTGTATTATCCCAGTTAATCAGGGTATGGTAACCGCAGATGATATGTTCATTTTCCATTTCGGCGATCTCCGCCGCGACCGCAGCTTCATTTTCCCCGAGTAAATCCGCCAGCTCTTTGACGCTGATGCGGCTGTTTTTTTCAATGACCGCTAAAATTCTCTCTCTCACTTTACTACCTCCTGTTAATGGGATTTTGGTAAGTCTTTCATTTTATCTATCTCATCCGGTTTTGGCCGGTCAAGAAAGCTATGTACTTCGCCGCTGTAAATCTCGCGTCCGATCGCGGTGCGCGTCCGACCGATGAGCGCCGCCGGAATGCCCTCTCTCTCCAGATTCCGGAGCAGTTTCGGACCGCTAGACGCCGTCAGCAAAATGCAACCCTGCGACTGTAAACGGTATGGATTGAGGTCAAATACCTCGCAGACCTCCACTGTCTCCTGGCGGATCGGAAGTTTCCTAAGATCCATCTCAAATCCGAGTCCGAATCCATCAAAAAAATGCCACAGCGCTGCCATGACGCCGCCCCCGCCCGCCGGATACCACGCAGATGCGCCGAGACGGGTCAGCACTTTCCGCTCTTTATGTGCAGCAAATACCTCCAGAAGCGGAGACGGATTCCATTTCTCATAGAGATTCTGGCATTCTCTCACATACCGTGCAGAAAATCGGTTCAAAAGCGCCGCCTCGCCGCTTTTTGCCGCCATCGAGGTACCAAGAAGCGCGGTGTAACCGACCGCCAGAAGATCCTGCTCGGCTTTCATCTCCCCGTATGCCTCGAAAATTTCATCTTTTATGTTCATTCTGATTCCTTTCCCAGCTTCACATTCAAGTACAGTAATTTTCTGCGTTTACCACGCCATGTTACCACAAATCTCTGCTCTCATACCATCACTATATATGATCCGATATAAGCTATCACTCCATCGGCGGCGCTGCTTCCTG
>NZ_FR895029.1:67461-77899 GCF_000434655.1 Clostridium sp. CAG:43
GATCGGCTCCGGTGCTGCCGGTGCTTCCGTCGGTGCCGGAACCGGATTTTCCGGCTGTGGTGTCTCAGGCTGCGGTGTCTCAGGTTGCGGTCCAGCCGGAACCGCCGGTGCCGCAGCTGCAACGGCCGGACCTACACGGTAGATTGCCTTCGATGCCATATAGGTATCCGTCTGCAGCAAGGTTTTCTCCGTCTCCACGCCGTCCACGTAGACGTATTTCCAGAGCCGTGACTGCAGCCCATAGTGCGCCGACTGTTCCTTCACCCTCGCACCCGGCTTCAAAGATGCGTCCACCTTTGTGATCGGCTCGCCCGGATCCTTCTTCGACAGTGTCTCCGAAACGTATTTGATCGTCCGGTTTGCCGGCCGTGTCTCTTTTCCATATATCGTAAATGAAATAGTCCCGCCGTTCACTGCCCCTTCCATATAGATCGGGGTATCGTATGGATTTTTAAATTTCAGATCCTTATAAGTACCCGCGATCGCCGAATCCTGCGATGCCGGAACGTAAGTAACAATCATCGAATGATTCTGGCGCTGGGTGATATCCATCTCCGCCAGAAGCGCTGCATTGTAAAGCGTCGTGCAGATCTGGCAGGCGCCACCGCCGACCGTATCGACTACCTGACCGTTCGCATAGGAACCTGCCGATGCATAGCCATTTTCCACCGTAAATGGGGTCAGCCATGTATAAGCCGAAAATTCTTCTCCCGGCATCAGAACCGTGCCGTTGATCTTCGCCGCACCGTTCCGCAGATTCTTGGAACGCGACACATTTCCCGTGTTGAATCCGGTACTGAATGTTCCAAGTGCATCCTGAATCGTAGACAATGCCTCTGTCGTGCGGGTCGGCTCTGCATTTTTGACTGTTGCATCCACCGAAACCGGTTTCGAAAGACCGCCCGCGAGCGCCTCATTCAGTGCTTTTGTCGTCGCATCTATGTCCACTTCCTGTCCCGCCGAAGACTGGCTGACCTGAAAGACTCCATTTTCATGCGTGATCACGGCGTCCTGCGGCGCTGTCGTAAATTCCGCGCACCGGGTCTGCACAAACTCGGCAACCTTCGCTTCATCGACCGCTGTCTCAATCTGCAGATCCACACCGGACTGCTCTAATTCCTTCTGATTCAGATACCGACGCAGGAGATTTCCGCCGGAAAGTTTCTCCACTTCCTCATCAATCTCGTTCTGGTTGACCCAGGAAAATCCCAGCTCCGCCGCCGTCGTCTGAACCTCATGACCTTCTACCCGGATCGAAATGGTCTGATTTTCCATCTCCCCGATCGATTTCTCAATCGTCTGATCCGCCTCCTCCCGTGTCATCCCGGAAAGATCAAACCCACCGACCTGAAAGCCCGTGGGAATCGTCCCCGCTGACGCGGTGCCCGTACTGGCTATAAGCAGTCCCATCACTGCCGCGCCGCATATGCCTGCCATCCAATTTCTTTTTTTCATCATCTACCGAACCTTTACATCATAAGACCTGCCAAAATGGTTCCCGCTACCATCGCTACTACTACGATTATAATAACAACCGCTGATACGATCTGGCGTGTTTTCTGATTTGAAAATTTAAACATATCTCTCACCTCTTCTGCATTCTGCCATGCTGCGCGATAATCTGATCCGTAAGTCTCGAAATCTCATTTTTCGAAAGCGAATCAATCTGCGCAGATAAATTTATTCTATGATATTTTAGTAATTCCCGCAAGACTTCTTTTTGCTTTTTTGACGCGGGCTGTTCGCGTTTTACCTTGTAAATCAAAGGCTGCGGTGCAAACACCTCCGGCACTTCCAGAAAATACCTGTTTTTAAGCTCCTGATACAGATGGTGCGCCGCCAGCGCATCCGAAAGCGCCCGATGGCTCTCGCCCGGATCCACCGCAAAATACCGGCACGCGGCTGCCAGATTCTTCTTTTCCTCCTCCGGCATAAAATGGCGGCAGATTTTCAAGGTATCAAGCCCCGCATGCTCAAATGTATACTTCCGGTTGACCGCCGCCCGCTTGAGAAAGCTGAAATCAAAGATAACATGATGCCCCAGAAGCGGCAGCTCCCCGCAGAATGCCAGAAGTTCCGGCAAAACTGTATCCAGCACCGGCGCATCCTTCAAATCATCGTCACAGATTCCCGTCAGCTCCCGGATGCGCGCATCCAGTTCCCGCTCCGGGTTGACAAACGTCGAATACGTCTGCACCACGGTTCCATCTTCCACCCGCGCCGCGCCAATCTCGATGATCCGCTCGGTTTTGGGATTTAACCCTGTTGTCTCCAGGTCAATCGCTATATAAGAATTGTCTGTTTTTTCCATTTTATTTATCCATCGTAACTGTTCAGTACCTTCACAGTCACGCGCAAAAATCCATTAAAAATTGCCTACGGCAATGGGATTTTTGCCTGCTGGCCCATGTTTTCGTACGGTCAGCGCAGTAAATGCACAGACCTACTGAACAGTTTACTATCCATCTAATTTAAAATATGGTTGTCCTACATTTCTTCTCGTTCGCAGATGTTCAGACTGCCGCCATCCGCAATTTCTTTTTCCTGTCTTTCTCTGGAAAATCCCATTTCTCACTGTATTTCATCCTGGGAAATGGAAAATGCCGCCGCATTGCCAAACAGAGCATCCCGGTTTTTGTAATCAAACAGCACAAAGCTTCCGTCTTCCATCCGCTCTAAATGCGCCATTTTCGCCATCTGCCTGGAATCGTATGCCTCGTAGCCCTTCAAATAACGGCGTTCCTTCTCCTCGCGCATGAAAAACTGCTTCGTCTCGTTCTTCCACTCCGACGGATCCGGTGCAAAAGATGGACGGCTCTTGACGTTTTCACGGAGGTAGAGGTCATAAATGAGAAGATCCTGATAGGAAATTTCTTTGTTCCCCCATTTCTGAATAAACAGATACAAAATCTCATACCGTGCCAGCCGGTTATGGCTCACTCCATTCAGTCCCTCTTCCTCATAAAATGCCGCCAGGCGGTCATACAAATCAAACGCATCGCCCCATTCCTGCGACAGGCATTTCATCGTGCGGCGGAACTGCCCGCTGTTGTAATAGACCTCGACCATCTCTTCCACACCCTTGAGACGGATCACCTCTTCATAGGAAAGCCAGTTGGTCCTAAGCACCTCATACGGCGGCTTGCTCTGGCTGAGCAGACCGTATTTCTGCTTCATTTCTTCCATATAGGAACCTTTCAGCACCTTCAGAAAGCCAAGCTGAAGCTGTTCCGGCTCCATTTTGTATACATCGTTGAAGGAACGATGAAAGCTCTCGATATCCTCATACGGAAGCCCCGCAATCAGGTCGAGATGCTGATGGATGTTGCCAAAGGTGTTGACCTGCGCCACACGGCGCGCCACCTTGTCTAGATCCATCGTCCTCCGGATCTCCTTCACAACCACCAGGTTCGTCGTCTGCACACCGATTTCCAACTGAATCAGCCCCGGACGCATCTGTTTCATCAGCGCCAGCTCGTCATCATCCAGAAGATCCGATGAAATTTCAAAATGGAAGTTGGTAATTCCATTATCGTGTTCCAGCAAATACTGCCAGATCGCCATCGAATGGCTCTTTTTGCAGTTAAACGTCCGGTCTACGAACTTTACCTGCGGCACCTTCCGGTCAAGGAAAAACTGCAGCTCCCTGGTTACCAGCGAAAGGCTGCGGAACCGCACTTTTTTGTCAATCGAAGACAGACAGTAACTACAGGAAAATGGACATCCACGGCTGCTCTCATAGTAGATAATGCGGTGTTCCAGCCCGCTTAAATCTCCGTAGGAAAATGGAATGTCGTCCAGATTCATGAGCGGCGCCGGACGATGGACCTCGATGGTGCCATCAAAACGGCGTAGGACAATGCCTGGGAGCTCTGAAAAACAAACCTCCGTCCCGCACTCACACGCCTCCACCAACCGCGTAAAGGTCTCCTCGCCTTCGCCCTGCATGATCAGCTCGACCTCCGGCAGCTCATCCATCAGGTGAACCGCGTCATACGAAGCCTCCGGACCTCCCATCCAGATGCGGACCTGCGGAAGAACCTTTTTCAAATCGTGGATCAGTTCCTTCACGTAAACGATATTCCAGATATAACAGGAAAATCCCACCACATCCGGTTTTCTCCGGTAAATATCCTGCAGAATCTGATCCATCTGGTGGTTGATGGTGTACTCGCCGAGATCGATCTGGATTTCCGACACGGTTTTCGTTCGATTCGCGCCTTCTGCTGTCTCCGAAACCATTTCCATTCCAACAGCCGCACCCTGCTCATCCTTCTGTCCCAGCCCCAGCCGCTCCATCGCATACCGTCTCAGGCTGTAAATTCCCAGATTTGAATGTATATATTTGGCATTAATCGCCGCCAATAAGTACCGCATCGTCTCACACCTTCAAAATATGATAGCCAGCCGCCTTATTGAGCCGGTTCATAATCGCCCGTCCTAAATTGTCTTCCGAAAATCCTTCCGAAAAGATATATTCCGCGCCGCGATCGTCGAAATCGCGCAGAACCGCATACAGGTTGTGTGCAACAGTCTCCTGACGCGCCCGCGCACCGATGCTTTCCAGCATCCCCGCCGGATAACGGTCTTTCGTCTCGTCCGTGCAGATAATTCCAACCTTGCGCCCTTCTGCCAGCTTTTCGCCTGCCAGGCGGTTGATCGTCTCCACAACTGCCTCCGTCTCGCCCTCGACCAGTGTCAGATCGGCTTTCGGTGCATAATGGCGGTATTTCATTCCCGGTGCTTTCGGGCGCACATCCGCGCTGACCGGTCCTAAAATCGCCGGATCAATGCCGACTTCCCCGACCGTTTCACGCAGCATCTCCACGGTGATCGCACCCGGTCTTAAAACCATCGGCATTTCCTCCGTAACATCCACGATCGTCGATTCCAGACCAATTCCAACCGGACCGCCGTCGATGATCGCATCGATCTTTCCGTCCATATCCTGAAGCACGTGATCCGCGCGCGTCGGGCTTGGGCGTCCCGATGTATTCGCACTCGGAGCCGCGATCGGCACGCCGGACAGACGGATTAACTCTGCCGCGATCAGATCAGACGGCATCCGGATTGCCACCGTGTCAAGCCCGCCGGTCGTTCCATATGGCACGATCGCGCTCTTAGGAAATACCATCGTCATCGGTCCCGGCCAGTATGCCTTTGCAAGCTTTTTGCCATTTTCTGGCATATTCGATACCAGCGGCGCGATCTCCTCCAGACAGGACACATGCGCGATCAGCGGATTGTCAGACGGGCGTCCCTTCGCCGCATAAATCTTCTTCGCTGCCGCCTCATCCAGCGCATTCGCCCCCAATCCGTACACCGTTTCCGTCGGAAAGGCCACCAGACCGCCTGCGCGGATGATCGCTGCCGCCTTCTCAAGCACCTCCCGGTCATGCGGCGTAAAGTCCTTTGGATTTTCTATCTTCCACATCTGGGTATGAAGTTCTTTTTTTGTTTCGTTTTGCATATTGATTCTTCTTTCTACTATCTTACAATGAATAAATCTATCTTCCGTACTAAGCTCGAAAATACCTCGCTAAGTACTCCTAGTATACACAAGATTCCTCGCCAGTTCAAGGTTTCAGCGCCCATTCAGATACTCCATAATCCCCATATGCAGCGTATACGCCACGCGGTCCTGGTATTCTTCTGTTTTCAGCAGTGCCGCCTCTTTCCAGTTAGACAAAAATCCGCACTCGACGATGACAATCGGACATTTGACGTGGAGCAGGAGATAATAGCTGTCATTCGGTTTGGCTTTTCTGCGGTTCTGGTCTCCCAGCGCATAGTCGAAGCGCTTCTGCAGTATTTCCGCCAGCCGTTTCCCTTTCTCTGACTTCCGGTAATAAAATACCTGCGCACCGGATACTTCCTCCTGGTGGTAGCTGTTCTGGTGGATGCTGACGACCAAATCCGCGCCGGATTCCTCGACGCGGGCGCAGCGGTTTTTCATGTCGGACATTTTCCGGCTTCCGGTTGACGTATCGTAAAGTCCCCGGTCATCCTCCCGGCTCATCACGACCTCTACATCGGACTGTTCCAGATACCATTTCAGGCGCTTCGCGATTGCCAGATTGATGTCCTTTTCCAGGCTTCCGTCCACACTCACCTTTCCCGGATCAAAATCCCCATGCCCGGCGTCCAAGAAAACAACCGGCTTTTTCTTTCCAAGCACAGCGTCCGCCCCCGCTGATGCCAGCCCCGCATACCGTGCCGCCAGAAAGACGCCGCAAAATAAAAGAAGGCAGACTGCCAATTCCACTGACAGCCGCCTTCGCATTTGTTTTAGAAACGGGTGTGTTTCAAACCATTCGTTCAAGTGCACCGCTCCTGATGCATTCTTATGATATCTATATTCGCCTTGTTCGCGGCATATCCCGCTATTTTCTAATTCCAATCCCGGCTCCTACTGCTGTGCCTCCGCTACATCCTTAAACCCAAGTCCAAAAATGCCCGAGGTTTCCTTCACAATCACAAACGCATTCTCATCCGTCTCCGCAATAATGCGTTTTAAACGATTGAACTCCGTTTTGCGGACGGTACATAAAACCACCGTCGTGTCCTCGCCGCTGTAGCCGCCCTTGCCCGGAAGCAACGTTACCGTACGGTCAATTTCCTTAATGACACGTTCTGCGATTTTCTGCGGGTATTTCGTCACGATCGACGCCTCGCTTCCGGCATCATTTCCGTAGATGATCATGTCAATGACCTTCGTCTGCGCGTACAGGGAAATCAGTCCGAACAGTGCCGCATCGACATTTCCAAAGACGAAAATCGAGGTGGAGAGGATGATTCCATCGATCATCATCAGGGCACGCCCGATCGAGACATGCGGATATTTCTTCTGGAGCAGGTAGCCGACCACATCGCTGCCGCCCGTCGTCGAACCGGACAGAAAGATGAACGCCATGCCGACGCCGACCAGAATGCCGCCGTAGAGACTTCCCATAAGCTGGTCGCCCATATAAACCGGAAAGACCGGGGCGATCACGTAGTCAAGCACAACCGAACAAATTCCGCACGCAAACGCCGTCCGCACCGCAAAGGCACGGCTCAAATGAAACCACGCCAGTATTAAAAGCGGCACATTCACCATCAGTGTCAGCCGTCCGACCGGCAGGTTCGTCACATGGTTTAACATCAGTGCCACGCCGACCGCACCGCCCGGCGCAATATTCGCCGTCTCAATAAAGCTGTGCGTGCCGATACTGTAGATAAATGCGCCCAGAATCAGATATAAAAAATCTTTTACAGAATATTTTCCAATGTATTTCTCCATTTCTGCATTTCCTCCTGTTATCCTGTCTGAGCGTTCCATCCTTTCCGGGCTGATTCTGCTGGTTCTGCTTCCCGCATCGTCCTCAAATTTCCGTATCTATCCTCCATCGCTCAGATTAGATTTCTTTTTCCTGTTTTTCCTTCGCCTTTTCGCCTCGCAGCTGACTCGCCTTTCTCTGCAGCGTCTGCCTCGGCACATCCAGAATCCGCGCTGCCTCAGATATATTTCCGTGCGCCGCCTCCAACGCCTGCCAAATCAGTTTTTCCTCATAGGCAGCCACCGCCTCACGAAGCGACGAGCAGAGTTTTGGAACTTCTTCCAGGCTTTCCGGCGTCTTTTTCCTGTCCGCCTGCTTTTCCAGCAGAAGCTTTCCCTTGATGTCTTTATACTGGAGCAGGGAGCTCGTCTCATCCACCATGCTCATGCCGTAAACGATCACATGTTCCAGCTCCCGGACATTGCCCGGCCAGTCATATTCTTCCAGTTTTTTTAGCAGATCCTTTGACACATACTGAACCTGCTTGTGGAACGTGCCATTGTGTTTGTTTACATAAAACTTGACAAAATGTCCAATATCCGCCTTCCGTTCCCGCAGCGGCGGAATCCGGATCGACATCATGCTCAGACGATAATAAATATCGCGCCGAAGCTGTCCTTTCTCGATCGCCTCAAGCGGTTCCACATTGGTCGCCGCAATGATCTTCACATTCGTGCGTTTCGTCTCACTGCCGCCCAGGCTGCGGAAACTGCCGTCCTGCAGAACCCGCAGAAGCTTTGACTGCAAAAACAGAGGCATCGAGTTGATCTCATCGAGGAACAGCGTTCCGCCGTCCGCCAGCTCAAAGAGTCCCTTATTTTCCATTGCCCCGGTAAACGCGCCCTTGGACGTTCCAAATAAGATACTTTCGAGCAAGGTATCCGGCAGCGCCGCACAGTTCTGCGCGATAAACGGTTTATCCCTCCGTTCACTGGCATTGTGGATCGACTGTGCAAACACCTCTTTTCCGGTTCCCGTTTCCCCATAGATCATAACCGGCAGATCGCACGCCGCCACCACCGGTATATAGTCTCTGGCATTTTTCATTTTTTCATCCACTGCGATGATATCTTCCATCGTAAAAGATGCGCCGCTGTGTTTTTTCAGCTTTCCAGCGCCGCCGACCGGGATCTGTTCCGAAGTCAGTTCCACACTCTCCGGCTCTTCCTCGCCGTCTGTCATCTCCTCCATCGACAGATCGATCGCGCCCACCACGGCGCGCCCGCTCTTGATCGGAATCGAAAGAGAGCTGATATGGATGCCCTCCTGCCCCTTGGTCTGCAGCAGCTGGTTTTCCACGTAAACCGGCAGTCCGACCTCCATCGCCCGGATCATGCTGCTGTTCTTAGCGTTCAGGTTTTCAAATACATCGAAAAATTTTGTCCCACCAGCGCCTGGTAAGCTTCTCTCTCTTTCCGGTTTGAAAATTTACTATTTAACTTTGCTGAAAACAGAATCTCGCCATCCAGGTTGATGATCGTGATTCCGTCAATATATCCTTTTCCATGAAATAACTGTCTTAAAAACTCCATGCATTTCTCCCCTGTCTGAAACACCGCTGACCGGAATCACGCGCCAAGTCTCACGGACGTTCGACTTGAACCTGCGTTCATCCGGCCTGACAACGGTGTTATGTTTACACCTGTTCCAAGTGTATCAGAGGAAACAGGCAAAGACAAGTTTATCCGATCTCCTCCACACCTGGGCGATCCAGCGGAAGTTTCAGCCACCACCATTTAAATACGATATTTGCGATGATGCATGCTGCCATGATTACCAAATAAATGCCGATAAACTTCCAATGGCTGCCATTTAAGAGCATCATCGGTCCCATCGACCACGCAAACATCTCTGCCGGAGTTGTAAACGGCGCTGCAAATGCAGTATCGTTCAGCGTCTTGGAGCGGTTTTCCGGATCAACGATTCGAAGAAGGATGAAGCCGATCGCAAAAACGCCCGTTGAATAGCCAAATACGAAGATCGCGCGCTCAAACCAGCTGCCGCGGTTCATCGCCGGACCAAAGAACATCAGGGTTGCCACTACGATTACAATACCGCAGAGCAGAAGAAGTGCCAGCGGAGCTGCATATTTAACGATAACTGCCAGTTTGATGGAAGCGATTCCGAAAAACACCAGATAATCCGTCGCAGTACCGGAGATACGTCCCACTACATTTTCATCAATATAATCACCGACGCCGACTTTTCGGAAAACGAGGAACATCACGATCGCGGTCAAAAATGCCATCAGGTAATTCGGCAGATCCAGACCGATCGCTGCATAGATTCCCTTGCTGAGTCCCACACCGATACCGGATGCGATCAGCATCACTGCCAGATGCCATGCCAGCGGATCCAGGACGTTGGATGAAATAGTTTCCTCGCCCATCGACTTGCGCTCATTTTTGGGCACCAGACCACAGCGCAGATCATCGGAGATCTGATTGAAGCCTTTCATATATTTGGTCCAGCCCTTTTTCGTTCCCAGCTTGATGAAGAACAGACCGCCAAAGATACCCGATAAAATACCAACAGTTGCACAGGTCATCGCGATATCCATTGCATCCAGATCACCCAGTCTCTCAAACGCGGTACCAACAGCCGCTGCCGTTCCGTGTCCGCCGGAGAAACCAGCTGCCAGCAGCAGACCGAAGCCATAGTTAATGTTCGGGAATAATTTCGAAATTACTAAAATACTAAACAACGGTGCCAGTGAGAACTGAATTGCCTGTGCCAGCACTTTATAGGAAAAATAAGAACCAATCCGGTCAATTTCCGCTTTAAAATCTTTCTTGTTGAAAGAAAATCCATTAATTCCGACACCTGCGAAAATCAGGATAATCAGAACACTTGCATAAGAACCAATATTTTCAGAAAACGGCAGGATTCCCAGTCCCTGTGCCCCGAGTGCCAGCGCGATAAATCCGGCAATCATGCTTGGCGGAATGAAAAATTTCTGTACCAACGGCACTTTTGCACGTAAAAGCTGACCAACTGCTATAAAAAACGATGCGATCGCAAAGTCCACTAAAATGTCTGTAACACTCACAGATACCCCTCCTATTCTTCTGTATCAAATGCGCCTCCAGCTATTTCCCATCTGGAAGCGCCTCTATTCA
>NZ_FR895029.1:77944-87408 GCF_000434655.1 Clostridium sp. CAG:43
TCCG
This sequence comes from Clostridium sp. CAG:43, assembly GCF_000434655.1. Classification (NCBI taxonomy): domain Bacteria; kingdom Bacillati; phylum Bacillota; class Clostridia; order Eubacteriales; family Clostridiaceae; genus Clostridium; species Clostridium sp. CAG:43. The sequence goes on from NZ_FR895029.1 coordinate 77,949, forward strand.
TATCCCCATACGTTTCACGAAAAGCGTTCTGCCGGTATCCTTTATCTGAAAATCACTTTTCTAATTTGATAAAGTTATCCGAATGGCTCTTGGTTGTCGACGGAGCCAGATCCAGTTTCTGATCTGCGATCTCTAAGATGTCTTCCGGACGAACCCACGGTCTGCCCTGGATGGCACTTGTCTCCTCATGGGTTAAGTATCCCTTGTAGGTGGTTAAGCTGCGGCGCAGGAAACCATCCTTTGCACATGCCTGCGCCACGCCATTGTTGATGATGCTTCTGAAGTGCGGCAGTACGGATGCTGCATATGCGATCGAGGTAGACTGGGAAATTGCCCCCGGAATGTTGCTTACGCAATAATGTACGACGCCCTCTTCGATATAGCGCGGATTTTCATGGGTGGTCTCATGGAATGTCTCGATTGCACCATAATCGTTGCTGATATCTACGATAACGGAACCTTTCTCCATCGAGCGGACCATCTCGCGGTCGATCATGTATTCTTTGGCATCCTTCGGCCATCTAACACAATTATATACGACATCGATCTCCGGTAAAATCTTTTTCAGATTATAACGGTTGGAAATCTGGGTATTGACTTCCTCATTGAACTGTTTTCCGATATCACGCAGGGTTCCGATATTAATATCCATAACCGTTACCCACGCGCCCAGCGCATGAAGAACAGAGATTGCTGCGCGTCCTACCACGCCGCCTCCAATGACCAGCGCCTTAACGCCCGGAGCACCGCCGAGACCGTTGACGAATTTGCCCTTGCCGCCGTTGAGGGAGAGCAGGGATTCCAGACCAAAGAGTGCACCCGCCTTACCAGCTGCCTCGCAGTTCGGTGAACCGTAACGGTGGGAATCTTCTGCGGTAAATGCAATACACTTGCTGTCGAGAAGTGCCTGTACCTCTTCCGGATGTGCTGCCGGATGGATGCAGGTAAATACGATCTGGTTTTCACGGAGCAGTTTGTACTCGCACGGTTCAAACTCTTTTACCTTTGCGACGAAATCGCAGGTTGCATAAATTTCTTCCTTTGTATCAACCAGCTTCGCGCCCTCTTTCACATATGCCTCATCCTGGAATCCAGAACCTTCGCCCGCGCCCTTCTGAACGTAAACCTCATTGCCGTCACCTACCAGCATGCTTACCTCCGCCGGGGTTGCGATGACACGGTACTCGCCTACTTTGATGTCTTTTAATACGCCAACTTTCATAATGTGTTCCCTCCATGTAATATATTTTTCTTTTTGCTTGGTACTTTTGCTTGATACTCATATATATAGCAAGTTCCGTGCCAACTTTTACGTTTTTCGATTTTATTTAATATTTTTCTTTTTTATTTTCCAAAAAATTCGAGGTTTTCCTTGTAAATACAAGGTTTTTGTCGAATTAAAATTTTTATTTATTTTTTTGATAACCTTCCAGGAATGACTCGTTCTTGTCTCATTTTTTTCATAATGCAAAAAATGACTCATTTGTGAGCTTTTATGTGCTCACAAATGAGTCATTCAAATTTTATTTTTGAGTCATATGCCGATTTTTGAGTCCTACTGCCCAACTTCCGCCGCTGCCAGCTTTCGCGACTCCTTCAGCGTCTTTCCCTCGCGCAGATGAACCGCCACGCGATCTTCGCGCTTCGCGATCCGGAAGGCGGATTCGTAGACTTCCGCGATCTTTCCGGACGGAACCACAACCACGCCGGTCCGGTCCGATCGCCTCGAATGCCAGATAAGTCATAACGGCATTGATATCGTGTGTCAATGTCTGATCCACCTTGATAAAAATTTCTTCGCCCGGCGTCATATCGCCCGATACGAAGTGTGACTCAATAATCTTTCTGGTAAGTGATTTCCCCATGTTTTGATTTCCTCCATTTGTTTGTCATGTTCTCTCGGAGTCTTTCCTGCACTCCGCCATCTCTATCAGCCCCGCAGCCTTGACCCGGCTGCCCGTCTGTTTTTTTCCGTCCTTATTGTAACGCCTGCCTGCAGGGAAAATCCAATTAAGAAAGGGAATGAAGGTATAACTTTCTGTTATCAGGGCTTTTCCCCGTACTCCTCCCTACTCAATTCTTCGCTTCCATTTACCCTTCTTATTTTCGCTCATTTTTCGTATGTCTACAAAATTATATTATATCTTTTAGGTAGAATTAAAAATTATTTTATTTTGTTTTGTAATTTTTTGTATTTTTTTGTATTTTTTTGACTGTTTTATGTTAGAATCCAGCCATGTTTGGGAGGACAATTTGTATTAAGGAGGAAATTAGAATGAGAAAAATTAAAATGATGACCAGTGCAGTGCTTCTTTCTTTATCCCTGGCTTTTTCTTTAACAGCTTGTGGAACAAAGTCTGAACCGGCAGCCGATACAACAGCGGCTGAAGCCGAAGTAACCGAGACAGAAGGCGAAGCAGAAACTGCCGAAGAAGCGGCGAATGACGAAGAAGAGAAAGTCAAAGTCGGCGTTTCATGGAATGCAGACGAAATCGACGAAGATGCACAGTTATATATAGATGCCGTTACCAAAGCTGGCGGCGAAGCAATTTATCTTCCTCAGATCAAAACCGAGGATGACGCGAAAAATGCTCTGGCAGAAATCGATGCTCTGGTTGTGACCGGCGGCGAAGATATTGATCCGAGCTACTACGGCGAAGAGCCAAACGAAAAATTAGAGACTGTAAACGAAGTCAGAGATACTTCTGATTCTCTTTTAATCAAGGCAGCTCTCGATGAGGATATCCCGATGCTCTGCACCTGCCGTGGCATGCAGTTCTTAAACGTATTAAGCGGTGGTACCTTATATCAGGATCTTCCGACTCAGAATCCGTCCGATATCGATCATCGCGATCCGAACGGTAAGGTATTCGCAAAACATGAGATTACCGTAGACAAAGATAACATCGTTGCTGCCGCATTTGGCGGAGAAGGCACCTACACTGTAAACTCCTGGCATCATCAGGCAGTCGATCAGTTAGGTGACAACCTGAAAGTCGTTGCTACTGCTCCAGATGGAGTCGTCGAAGCAATCGTCAGAGAAGATAAAGACTACGTGATGGGCTTACAGTTCCATCCGGAAGCTATGATCGCTGAAGGTGATGACAGTTTCCTTGCTTTCTACACCAACCTGATCGATCAGGCAAAAGAGGCAGAATAATCACATTTCTCCCAGACAAAACAATATTTTTGATATTTTAATAACCTCCAGGCGGATGAATCAATCTTTCCGCCCGGAGGTTTTTTGTCCAAGACGCTCTTTTTTTATAAAGAAGAATGTGCCTTGTCACATTCTCGCGCCGAGCGCGGTCGCTTGCGACAAACTACATCTTCGCGCGAGTGCGCATCATTGGCACGTTAGTGCCTTTTTGTGTAATAGGGAATTCCAAGGAATTTCCTATTACATAAAAAAGCAGAAGCCCCACGCTCCCGCATGAGGCTTCCACCCTACTTTGAATCATTGAATCTTAATTAAATTGTCTCTACTCCCAGCCAATCACATCCCAGACGTCGCTGGTTTCCAGCCCCAGCCGCCATCCGGCTACGCCTGCCAGGTCGTATTTCTTGATTAAATCCATCTTGAGTCCCAGAGACCTTGTCTCCTCCATCCAGAGCTGCTGTTCGCCGTTCTGGCTGTCCAGCCTGCCGTAATACTGACCAAGCGAATCATCCCAGGTCAGATCCATGCCGCTCTCCGACACCCATTTTGTCGCCTCGGAGATTCCCATCGCACGGGAGGACGCATTGTCGCCGCTTCCCGTCCAGAGCCTTGTGTAGAACGGGACTGCGTTGATTACCTTTTCCTTCGGAACCAGGGAAAGCATATCTTTGATGCCGTTTTCGACATATCCGATCGAAGAAACAGAACCGGCTTCACCGCCTGCATAGTGCTCATCATAACCCATGATAATCACATAATCTGCGACGTTGCCCTGCTCTTTCTGGTTGTAGAAACGGTTATATACCGCCGGAACATAGTTATCGACCGACAGCACCAGCCCTTTCTTTCGGCAGGAAACCGACAGCTCGCGGATAAACTCGATGTAATGGACGCCCGCCGCCGTCTTCAAACTCTCAAAATCCAGATTGATACCGTCAAATCCATAACGGTCCGCCTCTGTCATCATATTTTCAATCAGTTTTTCGCGCACAGACGTCCTGGAAAGAAGCACCTCCGCCTGCACGTTCTTGCTGCATTCGCGGCTGAAATTGTCGAGTACCGCCCAGACCTGAAGACCTTTTTCATGCGCCCGATCCACATAGGACTTATCTGCCAGAGATTCATACGCGCCGCTGTTGCTGCTAAGCGTAAACCACGTCGGCGCGATGACATTGACACCTTTCGTCTTTGCAATCAGAGAATCCATCGCCTGGTTTGCCGCCGCGATCGTTACCTGATGCCAGACCATCACAATCTTCTGATCCAGTGAAATATTCTGGTAGACCGGAGCAGTAAAATCACTCTTTAATGTCTCCTCGTGCAGATTTTTCATCTTCCACTTGTGCATATATCCAATATGACCGTCCGGTGTCATAACTCTCGCCCAGTTGTCATACTGTTCCAGCACCGTCACTGTCCCGCCGCGCTTTATCTCAGTCACAATCGGGCTTTTCAAGCCGCCTCTTAAGCGGATCTTGGCGCTCCACGCCGCATCTGCCACCGTGACCGGATCCCAGTTATTTTCCACGAAAACCCGCTTCTGTGCCTCACCATCATACGCCTGCAGACGCACATCGGTGTATTTCTGAATCAGAGCCAGTGAAAGATAAACTGCATCGCCATCCCGGTAAAGGATCTTTTTTCCGTCCTCATCCACTGTCGTCTCGTCGCTTTTCACGATCTCCTCCGGCAGGGCGTACACCAGTATTTTCTCATTGGCATCCCAGTAAAAACGTTCATTTAAGTTCGCATCTACCCACGCAGCCGGCAGATATGTCTGCCCGTCCACGTAGACCCCGCTCTCCTCCTGACGTTCATAGTTGAGATACAGCGCCACCCGGTCGCTGCCGCCCGCCGCGTACAGAGCATCCAGATCCGCCCTCTCCCGGCTTGGCATATATTTGACCGCTTCAATCACGCCAACGGCTGCCACGATTAAAAACAGCACAAACCCGAAAATCCGTCCCAGACAGCCCGAACGTGCTTTCCTTGATCTTCCTCTTTCCATGTTTTCCTCCGGTGTATGTTAAGGTAATACCATAAACACTAAGCTTGAAAATACCTCGTTAAGTGCCCTTATTATATCACACCAGCTCCATGGAATGTTGACTTTTTTCTTAACTCCTCTTTCATTTTCCCTGTAATAGGTTACTGTTTACGCATACGTGCCCAGTAACTGTAATAGCACCATCTAAACAGTTCTCACCATTTTCTCCGAAAGAAAAATCCGGCGGACTGTCCAGATACGGACAAAACGGCACCTCTCTTATCACCGGTTGTAAACCCGGTCAAAATGTATCTCTGTCAGCACTCCTGTCTCCGCTCCGACGTAATCAGCCATATAAAACGATCCGTCCTCCCGGAACTCACACAGCTTCCTGTATTCTTCTGGCCTGCACTCCCTCCCATCAATTAAAATCTGGATTCCTTTGCTTTTATATCGCTGTAATCCCTCGACAAATATTCTCTGCTGTTCCCTACGCCTCCTCTCTGCCTCTTCTTTTTTACTTTTTCTCACTACCATTCCACACCTTCTCCATTCCGCGAAAACAGCCCCTTCTAACTTTTGACCTTTCGGAGATAATCGGTAATTTATAACCCCAGGTCTGCCTCGCTTATCGTAGGAATTTTCCAAAAAAAGTCATGGACTCTCCCGTAACCATCAATGCGTTCTTCTGCAGTGGGATTCGCCGGATCCGGATATCCAGATATTGCTCTGCCATTTTTACAGCTTCCTCTTCTCCAAATGAGACGAAATACTCATACCATTTTTTCCATTTTTGCTTTTCTGCTGCCAATGCCGCAAAATCTGCCAGCTGCCATCCGCTGACCGAACCGACCAGAAAACAGCGGCTGCATCGAAAAAAGGCATCCTGATTCTTCTGTGTCAAGGCTCCGAAGTCGATCACCATCGCCTCCATCCCCCTTTCCGAACAATCGTACCATTCTGCACGTTCAGCCTTTTGATAGAAAAAAATTCCCCTAATTTCAAACGGCTGTCCTGCCTCGTCTATAACCGGTTTTTCCCTTCTTTTTCCCGTCCGGAATATCTTTTCAAGCTGTGCAAATGAGCCGCTCTCATTTTGTTCCAGAACCGCCGTTCGCCGGCACAGAACCCCGGACAGATATGCTGCCGTCATAAGCGAAAAGTGTGTCACCCCAACCGATGGTCCGCTCCCGGCTATCCCGATACATTCCAAGCGTTCTGTCCCGGCCTGCTTTGTGTCTGGCACTGGTTTTTGCCTGAATTTTCGCCCCACTTTTGAGCCTTCGCCCCGTTTTCCGATTCTAATCTGTATTTCCTCCTATTTCCACTGCCACGGGAATCCACCCATAAATCGCTCCCACCTTCGCCGGATGTTCCGCCAGAGTCCCCCTTCTTTTGCTGCCTGTCTGGTCCCCCGTCCTTTTTTGAGAGCTGCCTCCCGGAAAATCCTTTCAAAAAATTCTGTCTCCTCCGCTGCCTCATTTTCCTGCCCCCGCCTTCCGCCTGCATCGAACGGCGGGGTTAAAAATGGAAGCCGCAGATACTTAAGATACCTGACCTCCTCCGGAAGATAATCCCGCCCGCATTTTCTGTGATTTAATAAAATCTGGAGTCCCTCTTCTGCTCCCAGAAACCGGATCGCCCGCAGAGAATCTTCTTTCTCCCACGGCTGCAATCCACAGACGAAAAGAATCAAATCATACTCCCCCTCCAGAACCGTCTGGAGCCCGGTTCCGCAGTCATCTAAAATCACTTCAAACACCGGCTGTTCCAGCTGCACCACATCGCTGTATCTGGGTTTCAACGCCAGACCGTCCATGTAATAAATTCCATGTTCATCCGGCGCCAGCCCATACCAGGATGCCAGCCTGCGGACTGCCCCCGTGTCATTCTGCTCCCTGTAAAGGCAGGAAACTCCTTTCTGCCGCAGATATCGGACCGCGCCAAGTGCGGTATGTGTAACCCCGATTCCGCTCCGGCTGCCTGCTGCGGCAATCCTGAGAAGTGGTATATGACGTTCTGCAAATATGCGCGCCTCCAGTTTTTCCAATGCCTCTAACACTTCCCGGACACTCTGGCAGCGCTCTTTTTTCTCTGTTCTGAGACATCGCCCCATAAGAATGTACAGATCTCCCCGACAGCTTCCCTGTCCTGCTTTTATCTCCCCCTCTGGGGCATGCCCTGTCCCCATATAGTACAGGAGGGCGCCAATGGCATAGATGTCGGTCCTCTCATCCAGAGTCCCTCCCTCATACTGTTCGGGGGCTGCAAAGCCTTTTGTTCCATAGCAAACAGATCGTTCCTGGCTCAAAGACGCCAGTGCCGCCTGATCAAAATCAATCAATTTTAATTGTTCCCGGCAGATTAGAAGATTCCCGGGGTGGAGATCTAAATATAAGATTGGATTTGGTTTGAATGAATGCAGATAATTCATGATCCGGCAAAGCTCAATTCCCAGACGGATAAGCTCTCCCGTTTGCAGACTGCCCGTTCTCTCAATTCGGGCATACAACGACTCACCGCACAGATATTCCTCGATGAGATAATAATAATTTTCGTCAATTTCCAGATCGTAGATGATCGGGATTCCCGGATGGCGCAGCCGCTTCAAAAGCGCTGCTTCCTGAATGAAACCGCTCTCTGTCCGCCTAACACGCTTAATCGCTCTCTCTTCATCAAGCCCCAGATGCCTGGCTAAAAAAACAGTTCCGCTCCGACCGCGTCCGATCACACGTTCCAGCTGGTATTTTCCAAATAGAACGGCTGTTTCCGTACCGCGCCTCCTTTCGGTCTATACCACCTCTCAAGATTCATTGTATACGATCCCCTCAGTTCCCGCAACCGTTTTTAGAAAGATTTTATGCTTTTTTTTCATATTCAAATTGCCAAGTGATTATATTATATAGTATGATGAATACCAAGGTTCCAAAGTCCAAAACATGAGTAAGCAGCCTTTTTCCGCAGAAAAATGAGCGGATTACAAATGTCTTGCAAAATTGCGGAAGTGCGAAGCACGGAGCATTCGGTATCTTAACCACCCAAAAGACAAGGAAGTGAAAAATCCATGAAAATAGAACGCATCAACGAAAACCAGATCCGCTGCACCCTGACAAGCAGCGATCTGAGCGCCCGCAACTTAAATCTGGGCGAACTCGCCTATGGCACGGAAAAGGCGAAAAAACTGTTCCATGAAATGATCCAGAAGGCATCGAATGAAGTCGGCTTCGAGGCGGACGATATTCCTCTGATGGTGGAAGCAATTCCGCTCTCCAGTGAGAGTATCATGCTGATCATTACCAAGATCGAGGATCCGGAAGAACTGGACACCCGCTTTTCACGCTTTTCCCCGGGAAACGAGGACGAGCCTCTGACAACGCTTGCCAACGAGCTTTTAGAGGGCGCGGACGGGCTTTTAAGCCTGTTTACTGACAATGGCAAAAATACCGCCGCAAGCCCGCTGACCGGTTCGGACGCGCCTTCCACTGAAAAGGCAGAGCCAGGTCCCAAACTGCCGGCAGCGCGTATTTTTACTTTCGGCTCCCTCGACGAGGTCTGCCGGGCAGCGCGCATCGCAGCTCCAGTCTGCGAAACACCGAACACGCTTTATAAACACCCGTCCGACGGTCGTTACTACCTTGTTGTCCGCCAGACAGCCGACAGCACCGACGCATTCAACCGCCTGTGCAATCTCCTGTCCGAGTACAGCGAACCATTAAAGACTGCCGCTGCCCCAAATGCATTTGAGGCATACTATGAGGAGCATTATGAGACGATCGTCCGGGAGCACGCGCTCTCAACGCTCTCGACCCTGTAAGAATGCTGACTTCCAGAAAAATCGGTTTTTTCCATTGCTTCTATTTTAGAACATGAAAACCATCAATTTCTCCTTGAATATTTTTCATTTTTAGTATAGAATATAGCCAAACGCATAAATATAAAAGGAGGATTTTATCATGGCATTTGTAATTACTGATTCTTGTGTAAGTTGTGGTTCCTGTGCTGGCGAATGTCCAGTTGGAGCAATCTCTCAGGGAGATGGCAAATACGAAATCGACGCTAACAGCTGCATCGACTGCGGTACATGTGCAGGCGTATGTCCGACCGGCGCTATCGAGCAGGGCTAATTAAACAAAAACGAAATATCTACATAAAAAAGCCTGTCGTTTCCGACAGGTTTTTTTATGCCCTTTTGCAGAACTTATCACATCTTATTCCCATTCCGTCCAAATTTCTTTTTCTTTACACGGGACCGGAAAAATGGAAACCGCCCTGGCGCAGCAGCCGCTGCTTCCGCTCGCCCCTGGTTTTCCCGC
>NZ_FR895029.1:87413-94452 GCF_000434655.1 Clostridium sp. CAG:43
GCTCGCCCCTGGTTTTCCCGCTGATACGCGCGGATGACCTCGTCGAGGCGCTTGAAGCGCTCTTCCTCCCGCTCATCAGAGACCCTCATCAGGTATTCCAGCTCCTTCATCAATTTATCATGCACCAGATAGCTGACATCCTGGCTCAGTTTTTCGCTGTTTTCCTCGATCGCGCGCCCGATGACCTGGTTCATGATCTCCTGAAACTGGCGCATCTTCTCCCCCGCCAGAGGCTGGGAAACCTCTGCCTGCGGCAGTTCTGTTTCCTTGTTTTCTACCTCTGTATTTTTTTTCATTTCCATATTTTCCTGCCTGCTCATGTTACGCTCTCCTGTTCCCGTTTCCCGGAAAACCGCCTGTGCCTGCGCTTCCAGAAGCGCTTCCGGTTCTGTTTTCTGATTTTCTTCCACTTTTCCGAGGATTCCCCGTATGGCTTTCAACTGGTACCCCTGTTCCTTCAACTGCTTGATCTGACGGAACAGCTGGATATGAAACTCCGTATAGTACCGATGCCCCAGTTCATTTCTCGGAATCGGAAGCCCCAGCTCGTCCTCCCAGTACCGGAGCACGTGAGCCTCCACCTGCACCTGTCTGGAAGCATCCGAAATCAGGTAATGCTTGTTCTTATTCATTCTGCTTGTCCTCCCCGGTACCTTACTACTACTATATGCGGGGTTCAAAATAAATATGAATAGCATTTACATAAAAAAGAATGTGCCTTGGCACGTTCAGCAATGTTGTAGTCGTCATCTACGATGAGAATGCGCTGCTTTTCAGCCATGTTGATTCCTCCTGTTTTTTTGGATATTTGTAACTTTTCAGTACCTTCACAGTTACGCGCAAAAATCCATTAAAAATTGCCTACGCCAATGGGATTTTTGCCTGCTGACCCATGTTTTCGTACGGTCAGCGCAGTAAATGAGCAGACCTACTGAACAGTTACCTATTTCCATCTACAGCTTCTTCTCAAAGCACCAGTAATCATGCCCCTGCAGCACATACTCACCGACCTTCTCAAAGGCCAGCTTCTCGTACGACCGCAGCGCTTTCACATTGTCCTTCGCCACCAGCATATGGGCACTCTTGCAACCGCGTCTTCTAAGTTCCTCCATCGCGCCTGCCAGAAGCTCGCGTGCGATGCCTCGGTTCTGGTACTTCTCCGCCACACCCAGTCTGGAAATTTCTGCCGACGGCTGCAGCTCCTCCGACCAGCAAGCAATCGATTCCACCTCCGGATCATCATCGATCGAAACCAGCCCCGCGATCTCCCCCGACACATCATCCCGGATACAAAAAAGCGAATCCCTAGAAAAATCCGACTGTAGCTCCGACTCCCCTGGATAGATGTCCGTCCACGCGCAGAACTCGGTTCCAGCTAAGGCGCGGTAAAAATGGCGGACGGTGTTCAGATCCGATTCTTTTATCAATTCAAACATTTCTCATATTCCTTTTTACATAATAATCTTTTATCAATCATATATTTATCCAAAAAAAGGGACTGGATGAAAATTGCAGAGTCGGCGTTCCAGTTATGAATTGTACGAATCTTGAACACACGCGTCCGAACAGGGCGGATGCAGTCCGCCATGGACGAACACGTGTAGTGAAAACAAGCGCACAATCATAACAGGAGACGCAGACGGTGCAATTTCCATCCAGTCCCGTCCCTTACACGATTCTATCGTTATTTCGCCAAATTCGCAAACTTCGTCAGCTCCGGTCTCCACATCAGCTGCACCGTTCCAATCGGACCATTACGCTGTTTGGCAATGATTACCTCCGCGATATTCGGCGTATCCGTATCCTTGTTGTAATAATCATCACGGTACAAAAACATAACCACATCGGCATCCTGCTCAATCGCACCAGACTCACGCAGATCCGAAAGCATCGGGCGGTGGTCCGGACGTGTCTCGCAGGCACGGGAAAGCTGCGACAGGGAGATAACCGGCGCATTCAGCTCTCGTGCCAGCGCCTTTAGTGAACGAGAAATCTCCGAGATCTCCTGCTGGCGGTTCTCTCCGCTCTTTCCGCTGCCGCTCATCAGCTGTAAATAGTCGATAATGACAAGGCTTAAACCGTACTCCAGCTTCACCTTGCGGCATTTCGAGCGCAGCTCCGAGATCGAGATACCCGGCGTATCATCGATGATCAGCTTGGAACTTCCGATCGTACCGATGCCTTCCACGACGGCATCCCAGTCGGAATCCGTCAGCGTACCGGTACGCAGCTTCTGGGAATCGACATTCGACTCCATCGACAGCATACGGTTGACCAGCTGTTCCTTCGACATTTCCAGGCTGAATACCATGCACGGAAGCCCTTTTTTGACCGCCACATGCTCGACGACATTCAGAACAAACGCCGTCTTACCCATCGAAGGACGCGCCGCAATCAAAATAAAATCGGACGGCTGGAATCCCGACGTCCGGTAATCCAGATCGATAAATCCGGTCGGAATACCCGTGACAGTGCTGTTGCTCTTCGACGCCGCCTCAATCTTTTCCAGAACATTCAACGCCACCTGCCGGATCGGCACAAACTCTCCGCCTCCGCGGCTCTGGAGCAGGTCAAACACCGATTTCTCCGTGTGCGCCAGAATATCCTCCAGCTTGTCCCTTCCGCCGTAACAGAGGTTTTCAATCTCCTCATTCACTTTTATCAACCGGCGCAGGACTGCCTTTTCCCGCACGATATTGGCATACGATTTGACATTGACCGAAGTCGGCACAGATGTCATGATATCCCGAACAAAGTCCAGGCTGCTGACCTCCGGCGGAACATCTTTTTCGCGCAGCCGATTTTGAAGCGTCACCAGATCGACCGGCTTTCCTTCGTTGAAAAGCTCGACCATCGACTCAAACATGACGCCGTACTGGTGCTGGTAAAAATCGGCGCCTGTGATAATCTCAGACGCCGCGATAATTGCTTCCCGATCCATAAGCATGGATCCGATGACTGACTGTTCCGCCTCTACACTGTGCGGGAGAACCCGCTTTATCAGGGCTTCATCCATGATTCAGTCCTCCATATTAAGCTTCTACAACCTTTACTGCCAGTTTTCCGGTTACTTCTTTGTGAAGCTTGATCGGAACTTCGTGTGTGCCAAAGGTCTTAATCGGCTCCGGCAGAACCAGTTTCTTCTTGTCAATATCCAGATTTAACTGATCTTTGATCGCCTTTGCAATCTCCTTGGAAGAAACAGAGCCGAATGCTTTTCCGCCCTCGCCTGCCTTGATGGACAGGGTGATGGACTTATCCTCCAGATGTTTTGCCAGATCCTTCGCTGCTGCCAGGTGCTCTGCCGCGATCTTCGCCTCATTTGCCTTCTGCAGCTTCAGATCATTTAAGTTCTTCGGTGTTGCCTCGATTCCCAGTTTCTTTGTCAGAATAAAGTTGCGTCCATAGCCGTCGCTTACCTTTACAATCTGACCTTTTTTGCCAAGTGCCTTTACATCCTCTAATAATACAACTTCCATCGTTATATTTCTCCTTTCTCCATCATATCCGTAATGAGATCTTTTAATTTCTCTCTGGCTTCATCGATCGTCGCACCCTTAAGCTGTGCGCCCGCAATCGTGCGGTGTCCGCCGCCGCCCAAGCGCTCCATGATAATCTGCACGTTGATCTCATCGATCGAACGCGCGCTGAAATAGATCGTGTCGCCCATCTGCGTCAGGATAAATGACGCCTTGATGCCTACAATATCCAGAAGCTCATTTGCCGCCTGTGCGCCAACCACGGTAGGACTTTCAAGTCCTTCGGACGGACACACGGAAATCGCAAATGCACCGTGATAAATCTCTGCTTTCTGGATCGCCTCAGCTCTCGCCCGGTAGTCCTCCAGCCGGTCGCGGAACAGCTTTCTCACACGCACGACATCCGCGCCGTTTCTACGCAGGAACGCCGCCGCCTCGAAGGTGCGGACACCTGCCTGGTTCATGAAATTGTTTGTGTCAATCACGATACCGGCGTACATCGCATCCGCCTCCGCCGGCTTGATCTTGATGCCGTCGTCGCCGATATACTGCAATACCTCGGCTACCATCTCACACGCCGAAGACGCATACGGCTCGACATAAGATAACACCGCATTGTCGATGATCTCGCTGCTCTGGCGGTGATGGTCAAGCACCACGATCGTTTTGATCTGCTTGAGCAGTTCCGGTGCCTCCGTGATACTCGGGCGGTTGACATCAACCACAACTAACATCGTGTTGGAATCCGCCCACTCCGCCGCTTCCTCGCCGGTTAAGAACAGATCCTCCGGGTAATCGGAGCTGTTTTCAAACCGCGCCATCATCGGTTTCACGGAAGAATTGACTCCATTGATGACGATCCGCGCCTTTTTATTAAAAGAGGTCGCAATCCGCCAGATACCAATCGCCGCGCCAAAGGAATCCGTATCGCCGATCTTGTGTCCCATGATCAGCATCTTATCCTTCGTATCCATCAGCTCGCGCATCGCATGCGCTTTGACACGTGCCTTGACACGGGTCGTTTTTTCCAGCTGCTGCGATTTGCCGCCGTAGTAGCGGATCTTCGTGCCATCCTTGACGACCGCCTGATCGCCGCCGCGTCCCAGCGCCATATCAATCGCCGTTCTCGCATACTCATAGTTGCGGATGTAGCTGTCGCCGTTCATACCCATACCGATACTCAGCGTGACAGCCATATCATTTCCGATATTAACCGTCTTGACATCCTCCAGGATCGAAAAGCGGCTCTCCTGAATTTCTTTCGTGTACTGCTGTTTGATCACAAACAGGTACTTGTCATTTTCCAGCTTCTTGACGATACCTTCCATCGCCATGAAATACTTCGTAATTTTCCGGTCAATCAGGGCAACCAGCAGGGAACGGCGTACCTCCTCGACACTCTCCAGCGCCTCGTCGTAGTTGTCGAGATAAATAAGTCCCGCCACCAGACGCTGGTTGTTGATCTGCTGCTTGCAGCGCAGAATCTCCGTCTCATCGCAGAGATACAGCACTAAAAGCATCTCACCGCTGTCCTCGTCCACCGCGCCAAGCTTCATACCTTCCGTCTCGCTCAGCGCCACCTGCTGGATATCGATCCGGTAAAATCTGCCGTCAAATGAAGAATGAACGCTCGTTTTTTCGTCCATCTCATCCAAAACTTCCCGTGTCAGTTCCGGAAAGACCGCCGCGATATTCTTACGGCAGTTTTTATCTTCCCCGACGATCTCCGAAAAGGAGTGGTTCAACCAGAGGAAATGTCCCTCTGTGTCCGCGATGGCATACGGCACCGCCATCTCATAGAGGAGCTGTTTCTGCACCCACGCATACTCCGCCGAAAACTCCACCAGTCCGCCCATCAGACGTTTTCTCCGGTACATGAACAGCCAGAGTGCCACCAGCACATATATAACCGTAAATCCGGACATCACAAGACCGGCAGCCGGGCTCACGATCCCAACTGCCAGGTTCGCCGCCAACAGGAATACCGACAGTATGATCGGCCACTGCAGATACGTCCGCAGCTGACCTCGTATTTTCATATTTTCCTTCATCTCATTCTCCCGTGCATACAATGTTGCTGTCCATGTGGTTTTCAAAATACCTGCCATGAGCAGTAACGATAAAGCAACCAAAATGACTTGATGCCCCTTATTATAGCATAGTGAGGGGGATTCGTCCAGACAATCCCCCCATTGACAAACCAGAGCCGCCGTGCTACACTTGCCACAAATGAATGAGGGAGCTCGTGAGCGGGCTGAGAGGAAGTCATCCAACTTCGACCTTTATAACCTGATTTGGGTAATGCCAACGTAGGGAATATACGCGATGACATGAAAAACAATCGATAAATCTATCCGAATGTTTCAGCAAATATACCTTGTCTGACCTGTACCTGCGCGGTGCAGGTTTTTTATTTTACCTGCGCTCATATATCTTTTACGAAATGGATCATACATATGGTTTTACTGTATCCCCTTTCTTTCAGGAAAAGGAACTCTCTTCTTCAAATTCCCATTTTAGATTCCGCTCACTTCCCTCCGAAAAAGGAGGACTACGCATGAACTACACCACACAGATGGATGCCGCCCGCAAGGGAATCCTGACGAAGGAGCTTCTGGCGGTTGCCAAAAAAGAGCAGATGGAACCAGAAAAGCTGGTCAAACTGGTTGCTGCCGGACAGGTCGTGATCCCGGCAAATAAATGTCACACCTGCCTGGATCCGAACGGAATCGGCTCCGCACTCCGCACAAAAATCAACGTCAACCTCGGAACCTCCCGCGATTTAAACGACCTTGACATGGAGCTTCAGAAGGTCAATGACGCGGTTGCCATGGGCGCAGAATCTATCATGGATTTAAGCTCCTTCGGCGATACCCAGAAGTTCCGCCGCAAGCTGACAGCCGAGTGCCCGGCCATCATCGGAACCGTGCCGATCTATGACGCTGTGGTTTATTACCACAAGCCACTGCGTGAAATCACATCGGAAGAATGGCTGCAGATCGCGGAAATGCACGCAAAAGACGGCGTTGATTTTCTGACTATCCATGTAGGAATCAATAAAAACACCGCCGAGCGCTTCAAAAAAATGAAACGCCTGACCAACATCGTCTCCCGCGGCGGTTCCATTATTTTTGCATGGATGGAAATGACCGGACAGGAGAACCCATTCTATGAGCATTTTGACCGCCTGCTCGATATCTGTCAGGAATACGACGTGACCTTGAGTCTCGGCGACGCCTGCCGCCCGGGCTGCCTGGAGGACGCAACCGACGTATCACAGCTGGAAGAGCTTCTGACACTCGGTGAGCTGACCCGCCGCGCCTGGGAGAAAAATGTCCAGGTCATGATCGAAGGTCCGGGACATATGCCGCTCGACCAGATCGCTGCCAATATGAAAATTCAGCAGTCCGTCTGCAAGGGTGCCCCGTTCTACGTGCTCGGTCCGCTGGTGACGGACGTCGCGCCGGGCTACGACCATATCACGGCTGCCATCGGAGGCGCAATCGCAGCATCCGCCGGTGCTTCCTTCCTCTGCTACGTGACCCCGGCAGAGCACCTTC
>NZ_FR895029.1:94462-96553 GCF_000434655.1 Clostridium sp. CAG:43
CACCTTCGCCTGCCGAACCGTGACGACGTCAAAGAAGGTATCATCGCCTCCCGTATCGCCGCCCACGCCGCCGACATCGCAAAAGGTATTCCAGGGGCAAAAGAATGGGATCGCAAAATGGCGCAGGCACGCGCCCGGCTCGACTGGGAAGAGCAGTTTTCCCTCGCCATCGACCCGGATAAAGCCCGCCGCTACCGCGCAGAATCAAAACCGGAAAAAGAAGATACCTGCTCCATGTGCGGCAATTTCTGCGCCGTCAAAAACATGAACCGGATCCTTTCGGGGGAGATTGTTTCAATTTTCGATGAGTAATCTTTACATAACTAATTAGGAGGTTTTTCCATGAATCACTCAACTGTATCTGCATCCACTGCATCAGCGCAGACTTTTTCCATCAAAAAAACAGCTCTGGCTGGCATGCTGGTTGCCTTAACTGTCGCTTTATCCGGCTTTTCCATTCCGATCGGTGCATCCAAATGTTTTCCGATCCAGCACCTTGTCAACGTCCTCGCCGGCGTCTTTTTAGGACCGGTTTATGGCGTTTCGATGGCATTTTGTGTCTCTCTCATCCGAAATATTCTGGGGACCGGCAGCCTGCTTGCTTTTCCTGGAAGTATGGTCGGCGCTTTTCTGGGCGCTTATTTATTCCAGAAAACCGGACGTTTCCTGCTCGCTTACCTCGGTGAGGTAGTCGGAACCGGCATCATCGGCGGCACGCTCTGCTACCCGGTTGCTGTCCTTCTGATGGGAAAGGATGTTGCCTTATTCTTCTACGTTCTCCCATTCCTGATGAGTACCGCCTGCGGAACCGCCATTGCATTTCTGCTGATTGAATTTATGCGCCGCATCGGGCTGTTTTCCTACTTAAAACGCCTGCTCGACGCACAGTAAAAGGAGGCGCTCACGATGCCAGACCAGGCTGCCTGTTTATCCAGGGCACTCGCTTATTATCCAGAGCGGGTACGAAAAACCGCGCCGCTCATCCACTGTATCACCAATTATGTGACTGCAGGCGATGTTGCCAACCTGCTCCTCGCCGCGGGCGCCTCCCCAGTCATGACCGATCATCCGGCAGAGACAGCCTCAACTGCCTCTGCCAGCGATGGGCTGGTGCTCAATCTGGGAACCTTAAAAATCGGCTCCGTCACTGCCATGATCCGCGCAGGTCAGGCTGCCAACCGGAAGGGGATTCCGATTATATTCGATCCGGTCGGCATCGGTGTGTCCGCCCACCGCAGACACGCCGCCCGCCGGATTCTGTCGCACATCTCCGTCTCCATCGTGCGGGGAAATTCATCTGAAATCCGGACGCTGGCGAATTTGTTTGGATATCCGGTGGAGAAGGAACAGCACGGGGTGGACGCAGTTTCTATGCAAATGCCAGCCGCACACGCAAGTTCCAACTCTATTTCAGAACGCCTCCGCACAGACACCCGTATCGCCCGTTTTCTCTCTAAACGTCTGCGGGCTGTTATCGTCTGTACGGGTCCCTGCGATCTGGTTGTCTGCGGTTCTAAAACCGCCCGCATCCACAACGGCTGCCCGGAGCTGGCGCAGATTACCGGAAGCGGATGCATGATGGATGGGCTGCTGGCGGCATTTGCAGCGGCTTCTAAATCTTATTTCTATCCTGCCGTCTGTGCCGTCACTGAAATCGGGTTATGCGGTGAGAACGCCGCAGCACAGATGCGTGCAAACGGCACCGGTCTTGGAAGTTTCCACACCTATTTCATGGATGCTGTCAGCCTGATGACCGGCGAACAGCTGCAAGGAGGTCAAAAAATTGAAATTCCAACGAAATAACTGCCTTTTATATGCGATCACAATGCCACACCGCCCCGGCATGCGTCCGCTGGAGGAACAGGTGCGCGAGGCGCTGGATGCCGGAATCACGATGCTGCAGCTCCGTGAAAAATATCTGTCCGAGGAAGATTTTCTGCGGGAGGCGCTTTCCATCCGCAAACTCACCGAGCGCTATCACGTTCCTCTGATTATCAATGACAGCCTCTACGTCGCCATAAACAGCGGTGCCGACGGCATCCATATCGGTCAAAGTGACCTGCCCGCCCGCGAGGTGCGCGCCAAGCTGGG
>NZ_FR895029.1:96573-100901 GCF_000434655.1 Clostridium sp. CAG:43
CGGACAAGATTCTCGGCGTAACCGCCAAAACCGTTGCCCAGGCCCTGGAAGCAGAAAAAGCCGGAGCCGATTATCTCGGTTCCGGCGCTGTATTTCCAAGTCCAACCAAAACAGAGGCCATCCCGATGTCCCGTGAGACTCTGACCGCCATCTGCCAGTCCGTCTCCATTCCGGTTGTCGCCATCGGAGGAATCAACGCTTCCAATCTTTCCACCCTGGCTGGAACCGGCATCGCAGGAGCTGCGATTATATCCGGGATTTTCGGACAGCCCGATATCGGGGCTGCGGTCCGGGAGCTGCGAGAGTGCATTCATAAAAACCACCGCGTTATCCCCACAGTACTCACCATCGCCGGTTCGGACAGCGGAGGCGGCGCAGGAATACAGGCAGATTTAAAGACCATCACCGCTCTGGGGCTCTATGGAACCAGTGTTATCACTGCGATTACCGCTCAGAATACGCTCGGCGTGCAGGCTGTCTCGCCTGCCTCCCCGGAAATATTAGCGGCACAGCTGGATTCGGTTCTTTCAGATTTAACTCCGCAAGCGATCAAGATCGGAATGCTGGGAAACAAAACTGCCGTTCAGGTTGTCGCAGAAAAACTAAGCGCCTATCCCGATATCCCGGTGGTACTCGATCCAGTGCTTATCTCCACCAGCGGACGCCCTCTGGCAGCTCCGGACGCCATCGCCGCCTCCCAGGAGCT
The DNA here is from genome assembly GCF_000434655.1 of Clostridium sp. CAG:43. Classification (NCBI taxonomy): domain Bacteria; kingdom Bacillati; phylum Bacillota; class Clostridia; order Eubacteriales; family Clostridiaceae; genus Clostridium; species Clostridium sp. CAG:43. Next base: position 97,280 of record NZ_FR895029.1, read on the forward strand.
TTTGTTTCCGCGCGCCACACTTTTGACACCGAATCTGCCGGAGGCTGAATTTTTGCTTCAAATGCAGACGCATACATTGGACAATGACGCAGGCATAGAAGCTGCCGCCACCCGGCTGTCCCGTCAATTTCACACCGCGGTTCTTTTAAAAGGCGGACACCGGGAAAATCTGCCAAATACTGTCTGTGATGTTCTTTGTCAGCCAGACCAGACTCCACTCTGGTTTTCCAGTCCCCGGATCGAGAATCAAAACAACCATGGAACTGGCTGCACACTCTCATCCGCAATCGCCTGCGGTCTCGCCGCCGGACGTTCTCTGGAGCAGAGTATTCGTGATGCACGTTCCTATTTAAGTGGGGCATTAGCATTCGGATTAAATCTTGGAAATGGAAATGGACCGTTGTTTCATGGATGGAATCTTAGATAAGACATAAAAATAACCGCCCCAGGTCCTAGCAAAACTTGAGCGGTTATTTTTGCTTAAAATTATAATTGTTTCGTTATCCCTTACTTCACCGCCTGGCAAATCAACTCCACGCACTTCTCAATTCCCAAATCTCCGCTGTTCAGCATCAGATCATAGTTTTCCCTGTCGCCCCAGCGCTGATTCGTATAGTTTTCATAGTAGATCCGGCGGCGTTTGTCGGTCTGGTGCATAAATTCATCGATATGCTCTTCCAGATCCCCATATTCGTCAATCGCGCGGCGGAGCCGGATATCACGATCCGCATAAACAAAGACACGCAGTACATCCGGACGGCTTCTCAGAATATAATCAGCACATCTTCCGATAAATACGCAGCTTCCGCGCTTTGCCGCCTCCTCGATCGCCTTCTTCTGCGCCACATAGATCTGCTCTGTCAATGGCAGTTCACTGAGCTTCGGCTCCTTCGGATAGGAAAGTCCATACAAAGTTCCCATCGCGAAATTGTAAAGCAGGCTGTTTGTCAGGCGCTGCTCACGATCCGCAATAATTTCCGCTGGAAAACCGATCTCCTTCGCAGCAGCATCGATCAATTCCTTATCATAAAATTCCATTCCCAGTTTTTTAGCGGCAACCAGGCCAATCTGACGACCTCCGCTTCCATATTCACGACTGATAGTGATAATCTTTTTCTCCATACAACTGCCTCCTCCCTGTTCCTCCGGAATCTCCCTCTTTTTTCTGTCTTTAGTATAACACACGCTCCAAAATTGTTCAAGTTTAGTCACACTTGCTTCTTATTTTTCTGTATTTTATTCCATATATGTGATTATTTCTGTTTTCTTTTACCTTTATTTTTTCTTTTCTTCTTAGTTTCTATAAAATATGAACCAACTTCTTCGTTTCATTCAACAAAAAAGATGGATGAAAGCGTTTTATGTATTCCACTTTCACCCATCTGTCCTTTATTTTAAATATCATTTTATCTAAACAGTTATTTTTACAGCCAGACGCTTTTTACTCTCCTAACCGGTAAATTTCGCGGCGCAGCTTCGGTCCGATCAAAGCTGTGAAAATGATTTTGACTGCATCGCCCGGCAGATACGGGATAACGCCCACACCCAGTCCGGCTACAAAGGTCATGTTAAGCTGACCTGCCAGCCATACCGTTCCGAAAATATAGCAAATCGCCAGTCCCAGTACCATGCCAACGATATGCAGGGCTACTTTGCCCGGAAAATGATCCACAAAAAATCCAACAATCAGCGCCATCAGGATAAATCCGACGAGATAGCCGCCGGTCGGTCCTGCCAGCTTACCGACTCCTGCCGTAAATCCGGAAAATACCGGAACGCCCACCATGCCAAGCAGCATATAAATCAGGTAACTCACCGTGCAGGCTTTCATTCCCAGCACATATGCTGCCAGATAAATGGCAAGATTTGTAAAGGAAATCGGAACCGGGCTGAATGGAAGCGGAATCGAGAACGGTCCCAGAATACAGGTTACCGCCGTCATCACGCCAATCAGCGCCATCCGTTTGGTTGTAAAGTAAGGTTTGTGATCCGCTTCTGCGGAAAGTGTTTTACTCATGATATGGATACTCCTTTTTTATAATGTGAATCCCATCGCCGCCAGCATCTCCTGGTCCTCGCTGATGCGGTTTCCGGAGGTTGTCAGCATATCTCCGGTAATGGCTGCGTTTGCGCCGGAACGGAATGCCTGTTCGCCGGAATGTTCCATTGAATTTCGTCCTGCTGCCAGACGGACCATCGCGGTCGGATTGATATAACGGAAAATGGCAATCGTCCGCAAAATCTCATCCTCCGAAAGCGCTGCCTGATGTTCCAGCGGCGTGCCCGGAATCGGACGCAGGATATTGATCGGAATTGATTTGATCCCGAGCTCGCTCAGCGTGATCGCCATGTCGATCCGGTCTTCCCAGGTTTCTCCCATGCCGATGATGCCGCCGGAACAGACGGAAAGTCCTGCCGCCTGCGCGCGCCGGATGACCTCCAGCTTGTCCTCAAATGTATGTGTTGTACAGATATTCGGGAAATTTCTCCGGGAAGTCTCAATATTGGCATGATCCCGTCCCACACCCGCCTCTTTCAGACGGTTGAAATCTTCCTGTGACAGAAGTCCGTGGGAGGCGCAGAGCTCTACCTTGCATTCCTTCTTCATAGCGCGGTATGCCCGAAGCGCCTTCTCCATCTCCGCTCCCGTCAGCGCACGTCCCGCCGTCACGATGGAGTAACGATGTACTTTCTTCGCCTCATGACGCTTGCAGTCCTCCAGAATCTCCTCTGGCTCCAGAAATGGATATTCTTCCACCTTCGTATGATGACAGGCTGACTGCGCGCAAAACTTGCAGTCCTCGCCGCAGCGTCCGCTTCGTCCATTAATGATAGAACACAGATCCACATGGTTTCCGCAGAGCTCCTTCCGGATTTTATCAGCTCCCGCACAAAGCTCATCCAGATCCTCACTCAATAAAAAGCTTAAATCCTCGCCCCGTTTCAGACGGCGTCCCTTTATAATCTCTTCTGCCAGTTGTAAACTCATATCTTCTACTCCTTATCAAAATCAAAACACTTTTTTTGGTTATCCTTCGGTCCAACTTAAAAAATATCCTATTTTTCTCATTTAGCTAACTTTCGCTATTATAAACCGTTGATTTTTAAATGTCAACACGTTGGATTAATATAGTTTACATTCTGGCATCTGCGAAATCTAAAAACTGCTTCGCGCAAGTGCGCATCCTCGCGGAGCGTTTTTTCATAGGACGCAATTTCCTATGAAAAAAGCTGCTGTCCGACAGGCATTTCCATCGTCCAGCAGCTTTATCCGCCTTTATTTCTAAGTTTCTAATTATTTACGCTCTTTCCGTTCATTTTTCCGCCCAAATTTCCTATCTGACCGGCTCCAGTGCCCCCATGCTCCGTTTCAAAATTCCCTTCATATAGGCAATCAAAATCCCATAATTGGTCATCGGGATCTCCTGATCGGCAGCGCTGCGAAGACGGCTCTTCATCTCCCGCGCATTCAGCATACAGCCGCCGCAATGAACGATCAGCTTATAACCGGACACATCCTCTGGAAATTCCGTCCCCGATGTAAAATGAAACTCCGGCGCTTTTCCCGTGTACTGGCGGATCCAGTCCGGCAGCTTCTCCGTGCCGATGTCACCGCACTGGC
>NZ_FR895029.1:100908-119590 GCF_000434655.1 Clostridium sp. CAG:43
CGCACTGGCGATGATGCGTACAGCCCTCAGAAATAAGAATCGGATCTCCGTCCTGTATCATTTCCAGCGCTTTGGCGCCCTCCGCTGCCTGTTTCAGATCCCCCTTATATCGCGCAAACAAAATGGAAAAGGAAGTCAGACGCACCTGCGGCGGCGTCAGCCGGTCTACCAGCGGAAATACCTGGCTGTCCGTGATTACCAATGCCGGAGCTTCTTTCAATTTTGCAAACGTCTCCGAAAGTTCACTTTCCCGGCAGACAAACGGCATCGCACCGGTGTCCAGCAGATCCCGGATGACCTGCTGCTGCGGCAGAATCAGCCGCCCCTTCGGCGCCGCCTTGTCAATCGGAACAACCAGAATTACCGTATCAAACGGTTTTACTAGATCAGCAGCCAGCCGTTTTTCATCCGTCTCCTGTGACGTAAGACGTGCCATTTGCTCTTTTAACTGCTGGATTCCTTCTCTCGTCCGGGCACTCACATAGGCGGTATGTTCCACAACCGGTTCCTGTTCCGATTTTCCCGTCAGCAAATCCATCTTATTGTAAACCACCAGATACGGGATTTCCTTCTTCTCAAACAGCCGGATCATCTCTTCTTCCCAGCTGCTGATTCCTTCCACCGCATCCACCACCAGGACTGCCAGATCCGCCTTATTTAAGACTTGACGAGTCTTGCCAACTCTCTTTAAGCCCAGCTCGCCCTCATCGTCGATTCCAGGCGTGTCGATAATAACCACCGGACCGAGCGGCAGAAGCTCCATCGATTTATAGACCGGATCGGTCGTCGTTCCCCGGATGTCCGACACGATCGCCAGCTCCTGCCCGGTCACCGCATTGACCAGACTCGATTTTCCCGCATTTCTCCGTCCAAAAAACGCGATATGTACCCGCTCGCCGGACGGTGTCTCATTCATTCCCATTTTGATCCTCCTGATTTAGCTAAAACCTGAAATCCCGCTGCCCCTTTTCAATTTCAACCAGATTTTTCCTCACGATCTCCTGCACTTTTTCTTTCGGAATCGAACCGATCTCCGCCTGAATCAGCTTCTCTCCAATCTCTTTCGTCCCCGGCGCCGCATAATCCTCCAGATACTCCTTGAGCGTCATCAGCGCATTCGGATGACAACAGTTCTGAATCTGCCCGCTCTTGCACAGGCTCATAAAGCGGTCACCCGTCCGTCCTTCCCGGTAGCACGCCGTACAGAAGCTTGGGATATAGCCTAATTCCATCAGCCAGCGGACCACCTGATCGAGTGTCCGGTTGTCGCTCACATCGAACTGCGCCGAATTTTCCTCCTCCGGCTCTTCCTCTGCATATCCGCCGACACTGGTGCGGGAACCGCCGCTGATCTGCGATACGCCCAGCCGCAGCACCCGCTCCCGACAGGCTTTGCTCTCTCTCGTTGAGATAATCATGCCCGTGTACGGAACTGCCACCCGGATGCAGGCTACGATCTTCTCAAAAATATCGTCGCTGATGCCGTTGTCAAAGGTCGATGGGTCGATATCGTCCGCCCGGCGGATGCGCGGCACACTGATGGTGTGCGGACCAACACCAAAAACTGCCTCCAGATGTTCCGCGTGCATCAAAAGTCCTGCAAATTCATACCGGTACAACTCCAGACCAAATAAAACGCCAATTCCTACATCGTCGATACCGCCCTCCATCGCGCGGTCCATCGCCTCCGTGTGATAGCAGTAATTGTGCTTTGGTCCCGTCGGATGCAGGCGCTCATAGCTCTCCTTATGGTACGTCTCCTGGAACAGGATGTACGTTCCGATTCCCGCCTCTTTCAGTTTCCGGTAATTCTCCACCGTCGTCGCCGCAATATTGACATTGACCCGGCGGATCGCCCCGTTTTTATGCTTGATACTGTAAATTGTCTTGATACTGTCCAGCACATATTCAATCGGATTGTTGACCGGATCCTCGCCCGTCTCCAGCGCCAGACGTTTATGTCCCATATCCTGAAGCGCAATTACCTCCCGGCGGATTTCCTCCTGCGTCAGCTTCTTTCTGGCAATGTGCTTGTTTTTCATGTGGTATGGACAGTACACGCAGCCATTCACGCAGTAATTCGACAGATACAGCGGCGCAAACATGACGATCCGGTTTCCGTAGAAATCCTGCTTGATCTGGCGCGCCAGCTCAAAGATCTCCTCCACCTTTTCCGGGATCTCGCAGTCAAGAAGCACTGCCGCCTCGCGGTGGCTCAGCCCTTTTCGAAGCCGCGCCTTCGCCAGAATCTGGTCAATCAGTTCCACGTTGTTTTTGTTCTTCTCGGCATAGGAAAGAGTCTCTAAAATTTCCTCATGGTTGATAAATTCCTCTGCCTTTTGGGATGATGGGTTGTAATTGTAACTCATAGTTTCTTCTCCTTTTCTTACAGGTCAGGATGATAGCTGTCATGTTTTCCTCCGGAATTTTCAATTTCAAAAATGCCAGCATGGTCAGCCGTCCTTCGCGTCCTTCCCCGTCAGTTTATTTATCTGTAAGCATCTTTCGATGCCAACAAACCAAATCGCAGGCTTTTACCCCTTATAATCTCCCCGGTCGATGACTACCTCGTACCCGATGCTTTCCATGCGCCTCTTCATGCAGTTGATGCACTCCGCCGCCTCGTCTCCCGTACAGATTTTATTGTCATAGAGCATATATTTGGCGCGCACCCCGACCGGAGACAGGTTCGGCAGCACGACGTTTCCGCCTGCCAGAATCCCCAGTTCGCGTCCCATCGGATGAATCGTTCCGAGCGCTGTCGTCGCCGGAAGCAGCACTTTCGGCTTCAGCAGGCGAAGCAGCCCTAAAAGAAACAGTGTCTCTTCCAACGTTCCTGCCGCCTCCCCGCCAAACGGAGTGTCGTGCTGCGGAATAAACGGACCGATTCCCACCATTTCCGGATCCAGTTCTTCGATAAAACGCATATCTCTCGCCAGACAGCGCGCCGTCTGGTGCGGCGAACCGACCATAAAACCGCATCCGGTCTGATAACCAAGCGCCTTTAAATCACGCAGGCACTGCATCCGGTGTTCAAATGACATCTCTGCCGGATGCAGGCTCGCGTAATGGCACGCGTCCGCCGTCTCATGGCGCAGCAGATACCGGTCCGCCCCTGCCTCTTTCCAGCGTTTCAACGTATCATACTTCTTTTCTCCGAGCGACAAAGTAATCGCACAATCTGGAAATCCTGCCCGGATCGCCTGCACCATCTCCATCACCCAGTCGTCCGTCATCGCCGGATCCTCACCACCCTGCAAAACAAAGGTGCGGAATCCCAGCTGATAACCATTCTCACAGCAGGAAAGAATCTCCTCCCGACTCAGGCGGTACCGGCTTGCATTTCGGTTGCTCCTTCGGATGCCGCAATAAAGACAGTCGTTTTTGCAATAATTGCTGCACTCAATGAGTCCCCGCACATACACCGCTTTTCCGTACTCTCTTTCCCGGATGCAGCGCGCTTTTTCAAAGAGGTAGTCCGCCAGCTCCGGTGAACGTCCCTCGATCAGACTGACCCACTCATCCTCCGTCAGGGACTCCCCCGCTTCCAGACGGTCAATCAATCTCTTTAATTCTGTAATCGTTTCTATCTGTTCAGCGCCTGGACGGACCGCCTCCCGCCACCAGTCAGACGGTCGAAGCCCCGCGCGTGTAAAATCTGCCATTCCGTCACCTCGTTTTCATTCCTGTGCTTCCGGTGCCTTCGAATACAGCGCCTTCGAAGAAATCCCCCGCAGCATCCCCAGCTTCCCGGACAGCGCACTGATCACATCACCCGGCGCGTCAATCACGACGCTGATAATATTCACGTTCCGTTTGTGGTAAGGAATCCCCATCCGCCCTACGATATACTGCCCGTACTGATGCAGCACCTTATTCAACTCTTCCGTATCTCCCGTCTGATCGACCACAATACCGATCACGGCAACTCTTGATTCTGTCTCCATGTTTTTCCCTCATATCTTCCTGTTTATCTGTCCAAATTTTTCTCTACAACAGATGCCATTTCAAATATATCTGCTAAAAACCATGCTGCGATCCTGTCCTGCAAAATCTTCCATCCACAGGCACCACTTTTTCCAGCCCCGCCTTTCTATAGAGCAAATGGATCAAAAAGAGCCCGCGCAGACGCGGACTCCATCCATCTCAAAAAGGGTATACGAATCTCCATGAACCGCTCCCCTTTCCTTCAAGACCCGTCTCAAACGTCAGCATCGCTTTTCACCACTTCCAGCATCGCCGGAACACTCGATTATTTCTGTTCCATTCCTTTTTGAAAGGTATCTACTGCCTCGCAAATCGGAATACTTGATAAAAGCGTATCACATTTACTGTAAAATTGCAAATAACACTTATATGCTTCCCCATAAAATGCTTCCCCATAAAAAACGGACGTCGCCGATTTTCCACTCCAAAACCAGCAACGCCCATCTTCCATTTTTCTAATTATTTCTTACAGAATCTTCCCATACCGTCCCAAAAAGCTCTTCGTTCTCTCATTATCCGAAGCAAACACCTTCTCCGGCGCGCCTTCCTCGACGATGAGTCCGTCTGCCATGAAGATCACGCGGTGGGAAATATCTTTCGCAAACGCCATCTCATGGGTAACAATCACCATCGCGATGTGCAGATCCGCTAACGACTTAATAACCTTCAATACTTCTCCCGTCAGCTCCGGATCCAGTGCGGAGGTCGGCTCGTCGAAAAACAGAATCTTCGGATTCAATGCCAATGCACGGGCGATCGCCACACGCTGGCACTGACCGCCGGAGAGCTGGTACGGATAATAGTCCTCCTTATCCTCCAGCCCCATTTTTTTCAGAAGCTCGCGCGCCTCTTTATAAACCGTCTCCTTGTCGCGCTTCTGCACATGGATCGGCGCGTCTGTGATATTTTTCAGCACAGAATAGTGCGGAAACAGGTTAAAATTCTGGAATACCAGACCGTACTGGCTGCGGATCTCCTTCATGTCCTTCTTGTCCGCATAGCTGACCTTGCCATCCGCGCCCGTCCAGGCTGCTCTCTTTCCTAAATATACGATCTCGCCGTGGTCCATCGTCTCCAGCATCGTCGCGCAGCGCAGAAGCGTCGATTTACCCGAGCCGGACGGTCCGATGATGGACACGATCTCGCCCTCGCTCACACTCAGTGAAATATCCTTTAAAACCGACAGATCGCCGAATGATTTTTCCACATGATTTAATTCTAACAGGTTCATTTTCCACATTCCTCCCGCTTCTATCGGTAATAATCCAGCTTTTTCTCAATCCATTCCATTGCAACTGCCACAACCAGATTGAAAATATAGTAAAAGACGGCTGCTGCCACAAACGGCATCATATTCGTCTGGGATGCCGCCAGCGCCTTGGCGATTGAGAACATCTCCGCCACGCTCAACGTAAACGCCAGAGACGTATCTTTTACCAGCGTGATGACCTCATTCGTCACCGACGGAAGAATCCGCTTGATTACCTGCGGCAGGATGATCTTGAAGAAGGTCTGTGCCTTTCCATAACCCAGAATCTCCGCTGCCTCATACTGTCCGACCGGCATCGACTGGATGCCGCTGCGGTAAATCTCGGCAAAATATGCCGCATAGTTAATGACAAAACCGATGAAGGTAGCCCACAGACGGTAACTGCTGCCGACTTTGATGCGAAACAGATAATACGGTCCAAAATACACCACCATCAGCTGCAGCATCAGCGGTGTGCCTCGCATAATCGAAATATATACTTTTACAATCGTCTGGATCAGCTTGTTCTTCGACATACGCCCGAACGCGATCACGAGTCCTAACGGAAGTGAAAATAGCAGTGTGATCACAAAAATCTGTGTGCTGACTGCCATACCACCCGCAAGCTGTGTAATCATCTGCTGGAGTGTCATCTTACCCATAATTATCCCATACCTGCTTTCTAAAATGTAGATTCGTTACTGTTCACGCATACGTGCCCGGTAACGGAATGTGCTGTGACTTCACAGTTAAACACATAAACCGCGAATGGGGACTGCCATGAAATCATTCACAGCCGTCCCTATTCCTATTATTTAATAATGTTTCGTTTTTACAATCAACGATTAATTACTATTTGCCGATGGTAGTTACGTCCTTGCTAAACCATTTCTCAGAAACTTCCTGTAAGGTTCCATCCTCTGCCATCTCTTCCAGAGTGCTCTGAACTTTATCTCTTAACTCGGTGTTGCCCTTCTTGAAGCCTACGCCGTATTCTTCCTCAGAAAGGGAATCGTCCAGAATCTTAAAATCAGCGTTTCTCTGCTGAATCTGATAGCCTGCTACGATTACATCCATCGCAATGGCATCAACGGCGCCCTGCTCCAGATCCATGAATGCGGTGTTGTAATCAGCGGTTGTCAGAAGCTCCTTGAAAGTAGCGGTCAGTTCCGGTGCCTCTTTTAAAGCTGCCTCTGCGGAAGAATCTGCCTGAACCTCTACGATCTTGCCTGCCAGATCCGCCTGGCTGTTGATATCCGAATCATTGGCTACGACAAATACCTGCTGGTTTGCCATGTACGGCTCAGTCCAGGTGTAATCATCCTCACGACCCGTCATCGTAAATCCATTCCAGATGCAGTCGATATTGCCGGACTCAAGCTCCATATCTTTAGAATCCCAGGCAATCGGCTGTGCCTTATATTCCAGACCCAGACGTTTTGCAACTTCCTGTGCCAGCTCCAGGTCAAATCCGGTGTACTCGCCGTTATCGCCTACAAATCCCATCGGTGGGAAATCCTGATCAAAACCAACAATCAGAGTGCCGCCGTCGGTTGTCTTCGCCTCTTCTGCGGTGGTTTCCTCTGCCTGGCTCTCAGCCGCTTCTGTGTCTGCTGCGGTTGTCTCTGCTGCGCTGTTGCTGCTGCCACATGCGGTCATGGAAAGTGCCATTACTGCAGCCAGCGCTGCGCTCACAAATCTCTTTTTCATAATTGGTGTCCTCCTCATTTTCAGACAGTGGAAGCCGTTCTCCCTTTGCCGGTTTCCGTCTCGCTTTTTAATATGCTACCATATTAGCATACTAAAGCGTTTTTGTAAAGCACTTATTTTCGAAATCTGTCTTTTTGTGTAATAGGAAATTCCATGGAATTTCCTATTATACAAAAAGGGATCCCACATGATCTCTCACATGGAATCCCAATCATTTTTATCCTCAATAATTGAGTGAAATTTGAGTAAAAATCTTCTTTTACCCTTAAAAAACCCTTATTTTACAAGGATTACTCGCAAACATACGGCATCAGGGACAGATGTCTTGCTCTCTTGATAGCTACAGTCAGAGCTCTCTGATGTTTAGCACAGTTGCCAGTGATACGTCTCGGAAGGATTTTTCCTCTCTCGGATACGTATCTCTTTAATTTATTTGTATCTTTGTAATCGATTTCGCCGTTCTTCTCGCCGCAGAATACACAAACTTTTTTTCTTCTACGCATACCGCCTCTTCTGATCTTGGAAGCGTCTGTTTTATCGCCTTTATTGAATGCCATTGGTCTTTCCTCCTTCACACACATCAGCCTGATGGCGCTCTCGCGCACTCCGTCCGCCGGGGGACCGATTCCCGAACCTAGTTGAACGGAAGGCCTTCGTCTTCTACTCCATCAGGAATATTCATGAATCCATCGCCGATTGCGCTGGACGGAGCCGGGCGCTCTGCCGGACGGTAACCGCCGTCGCTGTTGCCAGATGCCGCATTCTTGCTCTCTGCAAATTCCTGATCCTCTACAATCACTTCTGTCGTATATACTTTCTGGCCGTCACGATTGGTATAGCTGCCAGTCTGAATTCTTCCGGTTACTACGAGCTTGGTTCCCTGATGAAAATACTTCTCAGCGAATTCGCCTGCTCTGTCAAATGCAACACACGGAATGAAATCCGCTGTCTGTGCGCTGTCGTCTCCGTTTCCGCCTCTGCGGCCTCTGCGGTCTACTGCCAGCGTGTATCTGGCGATTGCCATAGCTCTCTCGCCCTGAGAGTATCTCACTTCCGGATCTCTCGTTAATCTGCCCATCAGAATTACTTTATTCATACGATCACTCTTTCTTTATCTACTCTTACGCATCCTGTCTTACGCATAAGTATCTGATAACCGGCTCCATGATGCGGATGTGGTTCTCCACCTCATTCGGGCATACGGAATCAGACTCGAAATGTACGAAGTAGTAGAATCCTTCTTTCATTTTCTGAATCTCGTAAGCAAGTCTCTTCTTGCCCCATTCATCAATGTCAGTTACTGTACCGCCGAAACGTGTGATGTAACCTGTTACTTTCTCCATCGCTGCGGCTCTCTCTTCGTCCTCGAGTTTTGCGCTAAGAACAACTGCTAATTCATATTTGTTCATGCTCTTTCTTACCTCCTTGTGGTCACTGACCCCCTGACTCCAGCAGGGAGTAAGGATTTTTGTGTTATATATTACCGAATATCTATGATACCAAAAAAGGAACGGCTTGGCAAGCACTTTTTCGAGATTTTCCATGTAAATTTTCTCGTTTTTTCCGGGCTTTCTGCCCCTTCTTACGGCATTCTTTTACTGACTGCCAGATCATGAAGCTGCCTGCATCTGTACGCCCACCCGCCGCTCTTATTCGGACTTCTCTCCCGCTTTTTTCAGTCCTCTGGTACTCTTTTCTACCAATGGTCGTGCCATCATCACCTGATGCCCGCAGCCGGCACATTTCAAACGGAAATCCGCGCCGACCCGCAGGATCTCCCACTCATGGCTGCCGCACGGGTGCGGCTTTTTGAGTTTTACAATATCTCCAACCTCGTATACCATTTCCTCTCTCCCCTGTTACTGCCTTATACTCCGACCGCGTCCCCCAGCACCTTCCCGATGCTGTCGCTGATAACCAGATCCGCCTGACCATCGTGCGAGGTCGCTGATTTATTGATCAGAACCAGTTTATTTCCATGATAATAATCAATCAGCCCCGCTGCCGGGTACACCACCAGCGAGGTGCCGCCGATGATCAGCATATCTGCCTTGCGGATATGGGCAATTGACCGCTCAATTACCTCATTGTCCAGTCCTTCCTCATACAGCACGACATCCGGCTTAATCACGCCGCCGCAGCCGCACTTCGGCACGCCCTTCATCTTCAAAATATCATCCAATCCGTAAAACCTGCCGCAGCGCGTACAATGGTTGCGGAGCACCGATCCGTGCAGCTCCAGCACCTCTTTGCTGCCTGCTGCCTGGTGCAGCCCGTCGATATTCTGGGTAATGACCGCTTTCAGCTTTCCTTCCTGCTCCAGCTTCGCCAGCGCCAGATGCGCCCGGTTCGGCTTTGCATTCGGGAACAGCATCTTATTGCGGTAAAACCGGTAAAATTCCTCTGGCTTTCTCATATAAAAGCTGTGGCTTAAAATCGTTTCCGGCGGATAGTCATACTCCTGATGGTACAGCCCGTCCGTGCTTCTAAAATCCGGGATATTGCTCTCGGTCGAAACACCCGCCCCGCCAAAAAATACAATATAATTTGACTCATTAATCCATTTTTTTAATGTGTCTGTCTCTCCCATCTGACGCACTCTCCTCTCCTTTTTCTGAAAACATAAAAGCGGTTGCTATTAGTTTACATAAAATCAGAACATTCTCTATCCTATACAATTACAGCACGCACTCTACACGATCTCATCCAGATACACGCCGTTCACCGTATCCACCTGTGCCAGAATCTCTGCCAGCCCCTTATTTTCAAGCTGTCCGCCCCAGATTTCTTCCGCTTTCCGGTAGCCAAACAGCCAGCTCACCAGCTCTTCCGGCTTCGTCTCCAGCCATATGGAAACATTTTCCGTGCAGCCGCAGGTATCCGGCTCCGGTTTCCGCGCCTTCAGGCTGGAACCTGTCTCCCCAATCGTCCAGACAAACTCACCGTTGTTCATTTCCAGAATCGGATCATTCATACGGATGCCCAGTGTGAGTATACGTTTTTCTTCTCCCTGCTGCTCTGCCTGTTTTAAGCCAAATGCCGCCAGCAGCGCCCCGATATTCGTCAGGCGCGCCATATTCCACGGCTTCTCGCCCATCTTGACCGTGTATGCGTCCTCCGCATACAAAAGCCGGTGTTCACGGACTTCCCAGCCCCAGTAGGCATCCAGGCCAACCAGCCTGCCGTCCTGTTCCAGGAATTCCAACGTGCCATTTTCAGAAGCCAGCTCCTTGATGAGACGGCTCACATACGCCGCATCCCGGCGCGTATACATCTCATACCGTGCGCCCAGCCACTGTTCCATATAGACAGCAGCCCGCCCGCAGTCCTCCGGAGTATCCTGGCACACCGTGCGCGTCAGCGTCTGTTTCGCCTTCTCGGTCAGCTCATAGGATGCCACATTTCCGATGAAGGTAAATCCCATTGGCGCATACACAGCCGGGTTGACCGGAACCAGATACGTGATCGGCTTTCCGGCTGCCTCCTCGTCGTGAAGCATTTTCACAAATACGTCCCGGAAATGTCCCTCGCGGCGGCGGCTCTCCTCGGTCGCCACCCCGACCAGATAATCGAGCTTCCAGAGGCGTCCACGCAGCTTCACCGCATACGGATTGTACTGCACCATCGAAATCAGAAGTCCATTATCCTTTTTCACCAGAATCTCGTTATCCTTCGTCTTTTCCTTATAATAATACTCGATAAAACTCTCCGAATCTTCCGGGAAACACATATGCCAGAGATGCTTCGTCTCGTCCTTATCCTCCGCATCCAGATACGTCAGCACACTTCCCGCCGTCGTATTGGCGATCTGCTCCGCCCAGTGATAGCCCTTGCTGCCGTTTAACAGCTGTTCTACCAGATATTTGCGTGCATAATCCGCCGGATAATACGTCATTTTCGCCTTCCGGAGTCCCTCTAAGCCCATATCGTCCTCGCGGTTGACCCACTCAGCCTCAGGAAATTCCTCTATCAGGAACTGTTGGTTGATAAACTGGTACAGACCGTTGATCTCCGGGTTTGCCTTCTCAATATGGATAACCGCCATATGTTCCACCGGATTGTAGCTTCCGATCGTAAATGCCTCCATCTGACCGTCGATATACACGCCGCCCATGTGGATGCTGAATTCTGAACAGTTTTTCAGAATATCGTGAATGCCCTTTACCTCATAATCGAGATGTTCCTCGACCTCCTCGCCCTTCTGCTGTCTCCAGCGGTCCAGAAAAACCCAGACATCGTGGCTGTCCGAACAGCATAGACGGCGGTACTCATAGCGCCCCTCATATTCGCGCTTAAATGCGTTGACGCGGTTTTTCTTCTTATGCAGTTTCTTTCCCGCCAGGGAACGCATCGCATCGCCGTTGTAGAGATAATCCCTCGAATCGACCTGCTCTTCCACCAGATATTTGTCCTCCGGCAGATTTAAATATTTCACTGCATACTCATCCGCCAGATTGATAACCAGCGGATATCCCAATTCTTCATTAAAATACTCCTCAATCGCCGCAAACGCCCCCGGCAGGTCTTCCTCCCGGCACAGCGGCATCGCGGAAAAACAACGTCCTTCATTCTCCATCAGCCATAAAAGCGCCTTATTTTCCCAGATTGCATAACGGACATTATAATAATCTTTCCAGACATAGCTCTCCAGAAATACGCTGTCGCACGTCATATTGTGGCGCATCGCGTAAAACGGAAGCATCTCCTGGATACTGTTAACTTCAATTTTTTTAAACTCTAAACTCATGAAACCTCCTGTGTAAAATCAAAGTGGGTTTTATTTGCCTTCTCATATTATACCATAAATACTAAATTCAGCTATCGCCTTTGGCTCTGCTTCATTAAGTATTTAGGTATGACTCGCACTAAGCTCGAAAACACCTCGCTAAGTGCTCATATTATACCACAAATTTCCTACTTAAAAACAAGGATTTTCTTCCCTTGACTCTATAATTATTGTAGACATTATAGTTATTTCTGATAAACTATACTCAGAAAACGATTTCTGCGGCGTTTTTTTCTGACGGCCGACGGCAGGATCATCTATTTTTACCAGAAAGACGAGGATTTATTCATGGAAAAGAATCTCACCTCCGGCAGTGTGCTGAAAACAGTTATCTATTTTTCCCTGCCATATTTGTTATCTTATTTTTTGCAGACACTCTACGGCATGGCGGATCTGTTTATTATCGGGCAGTTTGGAGGCGTGGATGGGACGACGGCGGTCTCGGTCGGCAGTCAGGTCATGCATATGCTGACGGTTATGATCGTTGGTCTGGCGATGGGCGCAACGGTTCTCATCGGACGCGCGGTCGGCGCGGGTGACCGGAAGCTTGCGGCGCGCGGCATCGGTAACACGATTTCCTTATTTGCAGGTCTGTCCATTCTTCTGACCGGACTTCTGCTGACGGCGGTTCACGGCATTATCAGGCTGCTGTCTGTCCCGGAGGAAGCGGTAAACGGCACCGCGGCATATCTGATGATCTGCTTTGCCGGCATCCCGTTCATCACCGCCTACAATATCATCAGCTCTATTTTCCGCGGCATGGGCGACTCCAAAAGTCCGATGTATTTCGTTGCAATCGCCTGTATTATCAATATTGCGCTTGATTACCTTTTAATGGGCGTGTTTTCGCTCGGTCCGTCCGGCGCGGCGCTCGGCACGACCCTGTCACAGATGTGCAGTGTCCTGATCGCCCTGGTCGTAATCATTAAAAAACGAATGTTTCCGGGTTTTCGTCTCCGTGACCTCCATCTACATAAGACTACCATAGCCTCCATCCTGCAGGTCGGAATCCCAGTTGCAGTTCAGGACGGCTTTATACAGGTTTCTTTTCTGGTTATTACCATGTTTGCCAACCAGCGCGGATTAAATGATGCGGCGGCGGTCGGAATCGTTGAAAAGCTGATCGGAATCCTGTTTCTGGTTCCATCCTCGCTTCTCTCCACGGTTTCCGCCCTCTCCGCTCAAAACCTGGGCGCCAGAAAACCTGAGCGTGCCCGTCAGACGCTGCGCTACGCGATCTGCATCACATTTTCTTTCGGGCTGGTCATCTCAATTGCCATGCAGTTTGCTGCCGGTGCCGCCGTCTCCCTCTTTACTGATGAGGCAGAGGTTGTCCGACTCGGAACCCAGTATATGAAGAGCTATGTGCTGGACTGCATGATCGCCGGTATCCATTTCTGCTGCAGCGGTTTCTTCTGCGCCTGCGGACTGTCCGGGCTGTCGTTCCTGCACAACTGCATCTCGATCGTGGTAGCGCGCATCCCGCTCGCATGGCTCGCCTGCCGCTATTTCCCGGAAACACTGTATCCGATGGGACTCGCAGCGCCGATCGGATCTCTCATCTCCGTTGCCATCTGCCTGATTGCATTACGGTGGATTAGACGGCATCCAGAAAAGCTGGTTATGAATTTACATCCAGTTGAAACTGAATAAATGCTCCATTCCCATCTGAATCTTGAAACTTCCATCGCCAGTTCGACAAGTCTCAGACTGAAACAGCGGTCTGGCCTGGAAAGGTCGGTGTCGGCATTTCGCCGGAATCTCCCTCCGTTCCGAGCACAGACAAATGGCAGGAAACTACCTGCATGGTTGTCCGCTTTCGCGGCAGCCATCAGGAAGCTCCTGCCCCATATAAAACTCTTCTGCAATTTATCCGGGATTATTCTTTCTCCATCACTGTCTTCTTCCGGGATCTCACCCGCTTACTTTTCCCGCATCTCCAGCAGTCTCCACGCCTTCTTATTCTGGACTTCCAGCACGGAACCACAATATTCACACTTTTTCAACCCCAGCTTCTGAATCGGTGCACCGCAGTTTGGACAGATAAGCGAAACCGCTGCCCCTGCTGTTTTCGCATCCTCATAGACATATACCAGTTCCGTCTCATAAACCGTCTGAATCAGATTCGAATGCAGTTCTGACTGCATCTCAGGCGTTTTCTCATATTCAGTCATTTTCTCATACTCGACCGCCGACTCACACAAAATCCGGCAGAGTCCTTTTTCCTTCTGATAGCGGCTGATGACCGTCCGGTGGATATGTACCTTCTGATACTCTTTTTCCAGTTTTTTTCTCAATTCTGTCTCGATCTGAGCCTTCCACTCGCTCCAGTTAAACTCCGGGAAATCTTTTGCAATCTGCGGCAGGCACAGCCGATCCATTCCCGCCAGCGAACACGGTTTGGATGCGTCTGGCTGCGTCAAATCACCTTCCGATAAATGCTTTGCCACATACCGAAGCACCTGTATCTCCGGCGTACTCGCCAGCTGCCGCATTTTCCTCTTTATTTTGCGGTAAATCCACCTGACAAGCGCTGCCGCAATCAAAATGCCAATGATCCACCCTATCGTTTCTGTCCGCACCGCTGCCTCTCTTTCTATGTTGCTGCACACACACGTGACCAGTAACTTTTCTTTATCTCTATTCACACGCATGGCATACCACAAGCTGATTTTTCCGCTCCCCCTTATCCCAGAACGGCAAAATCCACGCATGATACTTAAACCTGATACTCTTTATTCCGCCTTGCTCGCAGCCTTGTCGCTCATCGCCTTTGAATTTACCATGATCCGCAGATGGGACCCTTCGCCGCATTTGCCCTTCTCATCGTTTACTTCAATATCAAACCACATTTTCCGGCGCTCAATGCTGCGGAGTTTTGCAGTCGCTGTTACCTTCATTCCCACCGGCGTCGGTGCCAGATGGCGGCAGTGAATCTCCGCTCCGACCGTCGTCTGTCCTTCCTCCAGATACGATTTCGCCAGTTCCAGCGCTGCCGCCTCCATCAGGGCCACCATATTCGGAGTAGACAAAATTTGGGAACCTGCGCTTCCGATTCGCTTTGCCGTCATCTCATCCGTTACTTCCCAGGTCAGGCTGTATTCCTGTAATTTTTCTGCCATTTTCGCTTCCTCCATATTATAAAATAATTTTGTCGCGGCTATTTAAAATGCCGTTTCGTGAATGATTCTATTATAGCAGAAGATGTGAAAATCGGATAGCGCATCTTACTTCACAGCTAATCAAACCGTTAAAATTCCGAAAATTCTTGTAAAACAAAAAAGGAACCATCTTTCGATGATTCCTCAGAGGCGACAACCAGATTTGAACTGGTGATCAGGGTGTTGCAGACCTTGATCGCCAGTCTCTGGAAGCCGCATAAATACTACATTCCCAGACACGGTGCACTCATTTGGTGCCCTATTGGTGCCTTATTTTTTATAATTGGACAAAATCCGCCTCTATATACGCTTCAATTTTACTATATCGGACTCTTAAAAACCTTTATTTCCTGTTACGGCTCTCTTACTACACCCCTTTTTCCGAGCGGACTTCTTTCACTAAATCCATTACTGCCTCATCCGATGTAAGCCCCGTTTCTTCTGCTACTCCCGCCATCTCTGTCTGTAAACTCTGTATCATATAAACAGCCGAATTAATAAGTCTAACGCTTCTATTCTCCACAATAAAAGTAATTCTATCGCCGTTAGATACCCCTAAAATCTCACGTATGCTTTGTGGAATCGTAACCTGACCATTCTTACCCACCTTAGCATTCTCAATAAATGTATCCGCAAGCATACATACGCCTCCTGCTCTCATATACCATACACTTGTTTTTGCAAGACGATTTTCCGCCAGTCGCGTTTGAATCTCATCCATATATACCGCTGGGTTCTGAACGCTCCTGTCAAAAAATCATCTCGCAAAAAGCAAGTGTCGATAGACTCATTCCATACAAATTGATTATATTCCAGATAGTATACATATATAATATTTATATCGAAAAAATTTCTTCAAATAAATCGTATGATTTCATTGATAAAATCGTTCGAAAGTAATATAATAATCGTACAGAAGAAAGGATGGTGATTCCATGTCGATTACAGCAACCGAATTCAAAAATAATTTTGGAAAATATTTACTGCTTGCCACAAAAGAAGACATTTTCATCACTAAAAACGGAAAAACAATCGCCAAGCTCACTTCTCCATATCAAAACAAAATTGATACTGTAGAATCTCTGTTTGGCAGCCTACCAGATACCGTGACTCTGGACGACGTAAGAGAGGAGAGATTAAGCAAAATATGAAAGCTTTAATTGACACCTGTGTCGTCATAGACTTTCTCCAAAAAAGAGAACCTTTTGCAGCCACTTCCAAGGAGATATTTTTTGCAGCTGCAACCGATCAATTTTCAGGCTATATTACTGCCAAATCAGCAACAGATATCTATTATCTAATGCATCGCTGTACCCACAGTGATAAAGCAAGCCGTAAATTGCTAAATCAACTATTTAGTTTGATCGGCATGCTCGATACATCCGCAGAAGATATTTTCCACGCTCTCACTTCTGAAACCACGGATTTTGAAGACGCTGTTATGATCGAAACAGCTATACGTACCCATGTTGATTATTTAATTACCCGAAATACAAAAGATTATGCCAAAAGCCCTGTTCCGATTTGTTCACCCGATCAATTCATGGAAATTTTGAAAGACGAAATGGCATAATTAATAACACAGCATAATTTTTTGATAACAACACTATCAAAATTTATGCTGTGTTTCTTACATTTCAAAACTCCCTCTGCACCTTTTTAATATTATTTTTCCAATACTCTTAATCCATCAAATACCTGCCGTAACTCTCCAGCTGTTTCTACAATATTCTCTGGCTCTTCGCCTTGAGACATCCGATAAAAATCATCCGCAACTATCCACCCCAGCGCTTCTGTTATCATAGCAGCCGTTGTTGCTCCAATTACAGAGCCCGCTACCGGAATTGTTTTTAAAATGTTGGCATAAAGTGCCCTTCCTGCCTGTTGCGTAATTGTAACACTTGCAATTGATTTTGCTGCGGATTGAGATAATACAACATCAAAAATCTTTCCCAATGATATAATCATCGCAATTTGAGCCGCCGTAATTGGTATCGCATCCGACATTGGTATCGGTATTGCACCGGCTGCCGCAGCAGCTGTTGTCGCTGTATGTATTGCAATATGGCATTTTTTTTCAAGTTCTTTTGGCATACGTACCTTAGATTTATTCATTTTTATTCTCCTTTAGTATTTTCCATTTTCTCTAAAAAAATAAATTTTTCAAATTTAAATAAGCTTTCTTCTTGCTTCCCTCCTTAAATCCGCCTTCCCCTCTTGAAACCTTGGATCATCCAAAGCTTCAAGAATTTCTTTATCATCCAATTGTGGTAAATACTTTTCCCGTATTTCTTTTTTCTTTCTATCTATTATAGGTTTTAATACTTCTGAACGCTTATATTGTGCATACGAAGATTTTCTTTTTTTCAAATCACTTTTTGTCAATGTCATATCATTCCCTTTAGAACAATTACATTTTTTACATAAACACTGTAAATTTTGTGGTTGATTCCCTCCCCCTTTACTTTGCGGTATAATATGATCTATCTCTATAGATTTTTTTGGAAAATATCGTTCACAATGAACACATTGATATTTTCCATTATTCGACATCATATTGGTTTCTAATCCTATTTTTCTATAATTAGAATTTTTATTATCTTCCTGTTTTTTTAAACCCCACATTTTGTCACTTCCCCTATTTTATTATTTTCTCCATTCCTCTTCTCTTTTTATCATATCTAGATTAGCTCTCTCATACTCATTTAGTACCGAATCATCAAACTGGTCGGCTGTTAAATATCCATGATACCAATTCATACTTTGAAAATAACTATTCAAATCAGCTGATCCAAATATATATCCATGTCTAGCATAAATCTCATTCCTTCCCAACCGTAATTCTTCATCTGCACACATTCTTAATTCGTCCTCCGTATAATAACGCGAATCACTATCTGGGAAAATATAGTAATCATCCTGTGTATTCGTATTTTCAGCTATACCAGAGTAATCCGGTTCATCTGAGAAATATCCATTAGTTCTTTCTCAGTTTCCACAACATTTTCAGAACCTACATTACTTTCATCTTCCGGTAAAAATATTCCAAACACTATAAGTGCAATAAATAATATTCCTCCCCCTACCAATATTCGCTTTACAATACTCTTTTTTTTCTTTACATATATTTTATTTTGTGATTCTGATATTATTTGCTCCTTTTCATTAGAAAAAAAATCTAAAACAGGACTTCCACATACACTGCAAAACTTTTCATTTCCTGTTAATTTATTCCCACATTTAGGGCAATAATTAATTTCCTTATTTTCCACGTTATTTACCCCCTTATCTGAGTTTTATTCCACTCTCTCCCAAAGTCTCATACATTATACTTTCTTCCCCCATCAACCAATGGTGTCGATGTCTTCAACACCATTGGTTTTTTATTTGTTTACTAATCGCAGCTTTCCTCCCTACTCTCCTTCAGCATCTGGCGCAATCGCCGTTCCGAATAGCCGTACCTTGTCGCCATTTTCTTAATCGGCTGACTTTCTCCCCCATTTAATTGCCTGACAATATAATCCTTTGTATACAAACGCGTTGGAAAAGCTATCTGCTGCCCTTTAAAATGAACATAAATTTTTGTTACGGCTTCCGCGCCAATCAACTGTGCCATTTCACTGTAAATACCGATTAAATCTTCCGGTTCAACCTTTGATTCCTTGTTCAATCATTCTCCTCCCTTCTACTTGTACTATACACTTTATTCAATGAAATATCACTTGCGTTTCTTCTTTGAAATTTTCCATGTAATTTTCCACTTTTCCCATATAATACTTTGCATATCTT
>NZ_FR895029.1:119647-128397 GCF_000434655.1 Clostridium sp. CAG:43
ATATGCTTCGCTACTCCCCCAGCTTCCTATCTTGCCACTTTTTATGCTACCTTAACCGTAAACCGGCTACTTTTCCTACTCTGCACATACTCCCGATAGACCTCCGGCTTCTCCTGCTTCAGACGTTTTATATCCAAGCATTCTGAAGCAATTTCCTGCCACACTACCCGGTAATGTTCGCTGTTTGCCTCCCCGCATCCATCCATAAATACCTTTACCTCCTGCTCAATCTGCGTCTTTTCTCTCTCCAGCTGTTTCATCTTTTCCGAAATATCCTGCCTGCGGTTCAATTTTGTTTCCATCGCCGCCGACAGCTCTCTTGTTTCCGTCTTTTTGAACCGATGAAAATATTCTTCCAGCACAGCGCTACATGATGCAGAGCCATCCGGTTCTGGCATCCGTCTCGCCAGAATATGATTCTCCCAAAAATCCTCTTCCAGCGCTATCAGCTGTTCTCCCATCTCTTCATCCCAGTCAATCCGGGAATATACAAATCCCTGTCCCAGTATAACCGCCGCGATATACCAGGTTCGTTTTCCGGTTACCACCATGTAATGAATACACTGCATCAGATAATGCATAGGAATCGCTCCATTCTCCCACTTTCCCGCATTGTAGGCGCTTACCGTCTTACACTCCAAACCTGCATCTTCCCCCACAAGCAGCCGATCCACATCCGCATACATAAACGGGTGCTCTTCGCTCCAATACATCTTATTAGAACGCCGCACCTTTTTACCTGTCTCTTCTGTAAACCGCTGTGCAACATAATTTTCCAAATCTCTCCCCTGCCGCATTGCTTCATTATCTGATAAATCCAACGTATCCGTTGTCTTCTCCCAATAAACCGCCATTGGACTTCTATATAGATTCAGTCCACACACAGCTCCGGCGTCCGAACCTCCGATTCCTCCTTTCCGCAGCCTCAACCATTCCTCATGCTCCATTCCCATTGTTGATATTGTCTTACACATAACTATTTCTCCTTTCCTTGTCCCATTTTAGGCAGCCGCTACGGGGTTCGACTTTTTCAGTCCACTCATCGCATCCCGATAATGCTCCGGCTTCATCTGCTCAATTCTTTCTAAATGGTAACGCGCCAATACCTGTTCCAGCGAGATTCCTGTCCGCTCTAATTCTTTCTGCAAATCCCGCCGCATTTTATCCGACAGCTGTGCTCTGGCTGTTTCGGACACTCTTCCCGGCTTGTTAGAAGAAGTTCCTGATAATTGCATTCTAAATACGACGCCTCCTTTGGCATTACAGATCTCCAGACCTTCTATTTCTCGGTTTGATGCGTAGCTGATAGCTGACACCCGAAAATGCTCAGATGTTGTATATCTTTTCCCATCATATGAAATCGCGGCTTTCTCTACCGGAATCCAAATAAACGGAGCCGAATATAACTCTCTCCCAATCCCCCAGTTGACACAAGCACGTTTGAAGCTGTCCGATGCCTGCCCCTTTTCTTTTTCCGTATAACTCTCCGTTCCTACGTCCTGCTTGGCTATCCATTGCTGTTTCTCGGCATCCCACACCTCTACCGTACAGTACAAATTTCCGCCTATCTCCTGATGTGTCCGCTTCCATCCACATGGAGAAAAGCATTCATCCAAAATCTTTTGATCCACGCGGGCATCTTTATATAGAAGCAAACTCAATCCATTTTTCCCTATACTTCCGACCCTGCATTCAATTTCACTGGCTTCTAAAAGACGAATTTTACTTCCGATCATGTCTCATCCCTCCTGTTTTTCTCAAACGGGCAAAAGAAAAAGAGTACCCGCTTTTAAACGGATACTCTCATTTTTACCACTATGCCGTTTTTACCATTTCATACGCCTTATCTATCATCGCATTTCCATCCACTGTCCGGGCAAATAGATTCTCCCGGTAACCACTCCGCGTTCTCAGCGGCTTGGCATGGGTCGCAAAATCAGATACCGCATTGATAAAACGATATGCATTCTTTCCTATATGCTGTAAATCTGGTGCATCAAAATACCTCGCTTTCATATCCTCTTTCATTCGCATAATATTTTTTACCTGCTGTTCCGACGGATTCAGCAGCAATGGGAACATAGAATCTATATATTCCAGCACCTGACGATCGGATAATTTCTGTTGATTCAGATAATCAATCGTCTTTCCCAGTTCCGCCATATATTTATCCGCATAAAGCAGCGTATTCTTCGCATCTTCCAATTTTCCCCGAATATCTCCCGTATGATTGGTCGCCCAGCAACGCTTCGCCGTTGATAACGCCAAATTCAGCGTATTCTGGCACACGACACGAATCGGTGTCATAGCTGCCTTGATTGCCCCACTTCCGTCATGGCTGTTCATGAATACCAGATACGGCGTAATCTCATCCCCACTAATAATATAGCGGGTAGGAAGTTTCGCTAAAATCCAAGTCCGGCGACCGTTCTGCAAACTGCCCGCCGTTTCATATGTGACTCCCTCACCAAGTAATTCATCCGTAAAAGCAAACGCTTCTTCATTCTGGACTACCTTGTAGCGGTCACTTACCACTCCTAACACCTGATTATCTGTCTCTCTTAAATTCGCCCGAAATCCCGGAACGGTGATCCCTTCCTCCGTTACCAGATTTTTCTGAACTACTCTCCAGTCCAGACCAGCCAGTTCTAACGCCGCCCCCGATGTTGCTGCTTCTTCCACCATGGTTCCCAGACCATGCCACGGTTTTGTTCTCGTATAAAACATTGTCTCCACATTTGCTGCCATCTTAGTTTCCTCCTTCCAGTCTGTGTGCCAGCCAAATAATCAGCTGTGCCGATGCTTTTCCCATTAGTTTCAAAATTTGTGTTCCTGTTTTCATTTTGTTTCCTCACTTTCTGATTTTCTTTGATTCAAACAAATGATGTATGATTTCAAAATCGAAGAGTACGCAACAGCCGGAGGGAAAAACACTCATATAAACCAATGAGGACTACCACAGCCCAAATTATTTTTTGAAAGGAATGATTCTATGTTCGAACAAACACCGGATATCCTGACCTTTAAAGAATGTCAGGAACTCTTAAAGATAGGAAAAAACACCTTGCTGGATTTACTCCATAACGAAGAAATTGAAGGTTTTAAAATCGGCACACGCTGGAAAATTCCTAAAGCTGCCGTGCTGGAATATATTTATCATAAATATTAAAAAATGTGCCGATGTGTCAATGTGCCAGAACTTTTTTACCTTTTCCCCATTTTGTATTAATTAAAATACAATTTCCTTCTGTCCGCGCCCATAATTATCTCAACCAACCATTTTTACTAATAAAATCAAGGTTTCCCCGGCACATTGACACATACTTTTTTCTTCAAGAAACTGCGATGTGACGAATTGCGCGATCAAAACAAGTTGAAAATTTCTTCAACCGTTCTATACTAAGCTCACAGGAAATCATTTTACTAGGGAGGTAGTCATATGGAAAGAACAATTAACTTTATTCAGGTTGTCTACGAGTATTATAAGAATGAACCGCCTTACAGCGACTTCACGCTTGAAGAGCTTCTTGAGAAAGAAATTCCTACAGGCAAAAAAGCAGCTTCCGTTCCGGTCGCAGAATTTGAACAAGCCCGCCAGGACTTTACCAAAGATTTCCGTGATATTGTGCGGATATTCTGCATCGAGGATTTTATCGAAGATTTCAAAATAAACGGTGAATATCAATTTACTTTCGCTGATCGTGATTTTCTCGTTACGCTGGTTAATCATTACCGCACAAAACAAGCCTGGATAAAAGCTCTGAAAAAGGCGTTTAATTATCCGCTTGATAAGCGTAATTTCGAAAATCTCAACCGCGAATATTTTTGCAAATTCCAGCATTCGGGTGAACTCATTGCCGAACTGAGATTTGCTGTCGAGGGATTTCTTGAAATGTATAATCGCCTAGAGACTATCTCTAAGGATGCCAAAAAGAAATTTGAGCAGACCATACAAATCGCAACACAGTATCCAATCATGGCGTTCAAACAATTTTTTTCGAATAGAATTTTTGATATGTGTACTTCCGCTATCACATTAGAGGATGTAACGCATTCACTTGATGGTGTCATTCTCAACGACTACTATCAGTGGCTTCATACCACCGCTTCCCAGCTCGATTCCGTTATATCCAACGCACAAGATAGCCTTATCGCTATCCGCAAAAAACGAGCCAAAGAATTTCAGAACGCGATGAATAAAGAGGCTGAGCTACGTATCGTCTCCGAGTGTGCCGAACGATTAAATCAGTATGTACGCGAACATTGTCCGGAAGCACTTGATGAACATGATGAATGGGAGGATAGTTCAATGAAGAGAACACTCGCCGAAAGTAAAAAGCAACGAACCAAAAACAGCCGCCACCGTCAGGTATGGAAGGATGCCTTGATGAATGAACAAAAGAATCATCCAGAGGCTTTTGAAATTATGGCTAAATTTTATAATATCATCTAAAATTAGCTTGACATCCTTGGATTTAGCCTCATAAAACAGTTCAAAAATATGCATCTGCAATGTATTTCAAACGTGGGAGATTTTGACAAAAAATCTCCCACGTGTTTTTTTCTGCCTCCTTTGCTATACTATCCCCATCATCAGTGCTGAAGAAAATTTAAAATATAAGGAGAAACGGTAGCGCAGCTCCGGAACTGTGCTACCTATATAAAAAAATATGAACGAAACATCAATCGAAACAAAAAACGCTGTTTTGGCAGGAGTAGAGGCAGCAAAGCAGCCTAAGAGTTCTGCTATTCTCTTCCAGCTTCTCAACAAGGGCGCTGCTGCTAAGTTGGATGTTTATGATTGTTCAAAAATAAGCAATGCCTATATCTGTATCAGGCAGAACCACTCTTCTATGATCTGGTCTGTCCAAGATGGAGAATATGTATCTTGTCCTACATCCTTAATGATATGGATTAAAAATTCAAAGAAAATGGGAATTGCCGTCAAATCAACCGAAACATCCGAATCGCAGTTTATTTTGAATAATGGCAAAGACTTTTTCTTTCCAGAGGATTTTTCCATCCACGGGTTCGTTGAAAATCAAGAATATGGCATCGCTTTTTTCTTCTCTCATGATAAACAGGTCTTTACACGGGAGGAAAATAATGAAGAGGGATTTTCTTCACTCTGTACCTTATTGACTCTGTTTATGCAAGATAAAGATGGTTCTACCGTGGAGGAAGATGAAAATGACTACATGGAATACTCCTTCTGATAAAGGCTTGAAATCCAGAACAGAAGACTCAAAAAATAACTCCGAAAATATTTGGGGGGATTTTACCGAAGATTTTCATCAAGCGTTACATGACACAGAATACACAGAAAATCTATCGGACAATCTCTTGCTGTCCACGGAACATAAAGAAAATGCTCCGAAGAAAAAAGCAAAAAGAACGGATAAAACGCGAAGACTTGGCAACCGGTCAACTAAAAAATCAAAATTTGAACCTGATGAGGATGATTTTTTCCAAAATCTTATCAACTCATCCATTCCACCAAACGAGGATGAGATATCAGTAAAGCCTTCTCCGAATCCTCCGGCAGAAAAAATAGCACCTGTATCAGTGCTACAGCCTACAGTAATCCCCGTGGCACCCCAAACACTGATGTCAGGCAAAAATAAATCTTCAATGAACATAGACCAGATAGCGAATGCTATTACCAAAGCTCTGACTATCATCCTGCATGATAACTGTCTTTATTATTATACAGGTAAATGCTATCAGATTATCGAGGATTCCGAAGATCTTCTGAGGGTTGTCCGCTCGAAAGTCAGACAGGATGCGTTCTCCAGCTATTCGAGGAAAAAATTTGACGATTTATTTACCTATATGCGGGTAGACGAACGCCTGATTCCAGATGATTATGAGGAAAAGCTCCAGAAATCCGCTGATTATGTCAGCCTCAAAAACGGTGTCCTGAATTTGAAAAAATTGAAACTTCTTGCTCATAATAAGAAATTTCTTATTTTCTATTCTCTGGATGCCGACTGGATAGAAGAACCTGAAAGCCAGAGTTTTGATGGATTTCTATCTACTATCAGCGGTGGGAATCCTGAAATTAAAACTCGAATCATAGAATCCATGGGGTATTTACTTTCTTCCTGTAATAAGGGGAAATGTTTCTTTGTAATGGGAACTGCTCCAAACAGTGGTAAAAGTACGTTAGGCGAATTTCTCCAAAAAACGCTTGGCAATAAACTGGTTACCAGTAAATCCATTACCCAGATTCCCGGACGTTTTTCGATGGGCGATATTCAGGGAAAACTTCTCAATCTATCTCTGGATCTCCCTAAAGGAAAATTTACCCCTATCGTCGTGTCTATCATCAAACAGATTACCGGTGGGGACAGCATTTCAATAGAACGAAAATATGACAAACTGCGGGATATTCACAGCACAATACGCTTTCTATTCGCAAGCAACTATCCCGTTACGATTTCACGTTCTGATGAAGACGATGCTTTCTGGGCACGTATGATCGTAATTCCTTTTCTTTACACCATAGAAAAGGAATACGCAGATACAGAGCTTTCCCGTAAGCTGCTACAGGAAAAAGATGACATTATATCCATATGTCTACGAGCTTTGAGCAATGTAGTCAATAACCATTACATTTTCTCTCCCTGTGAAGCTGCGGACAAGATAAAAGAACGCTGGCGGTATCAAGAGTGTGACTCTATAGAAAGTATTCCGCTATTTGTAGAAGAATACCTAGAGGTCACTGGAGAACCGACCGATATGGTTTACTCCCGACAGTTATACGAGATTTATCGTAATTTCTGTGAGGAGTCCGATTTTTCTCCCCTGCGCTACCACACGTTCATCAGCTGGTTTTGCTCCAATATCAATGGATGCTCTACCAAAAGGCGGCATGAAACAGGGAAAAATCCAATGGCTGCTCTTACAGGTATCCGGGTAAAACAATGGGATGACTAGGCAACAGGTAAATTTCATTTTTTAGATTATACATCATATCTGTGAAATACACAGAAAGGAGATTTTGATATGGTTTACAGCAATTTATATTCATTTTCCGACTTATTAACGATCTTTCCATTTGGGAAAACAAAGCTCCGGCAGCTGCTGCTCGCAGGTGTCCTTCCGGTTGTGAAAGTCGGTCGCCAGTATGTTACCAGCGATGAAGCAATCCAGCGATGGGTTCTGGAAAATGCAGGAAAAGAAATTTTATATTGATTTTTAACAGCGGCGGATTGTGACATCTGTTACTCGTCACAATCCGCACCTTTAGACGAAAGGAGCACTAAAATGCCATCTACTACAAGTACCCGAAAAAGAAAAGGCGCTGGAAACATCCAGAAGAAAGCAAATGGTTCTTATCTTGGGCGCATCCGTATTACCGGATACGATACATATTATTATACCGGAACCTCTGAAAAAGATGTTCAAAAGAACCTTAATGAATTTTATGAAAAAACACAGCGGCATGAAATAATTGCGCGCAAGGAGACCGTCAACACCTATATCGAGCGATGGCTTGAAAATGTAAAACGGCACACCATGAAACCAGCTTCCTACGATCGTCTGGAACGCACTTACAACCGGCAGATCAAGCATTCTCCGGTAGGCCGCAGTCAGTTAGGAAGCCTTACCAGCATGGAAATACAAGCCTTAATCAATTCATACACATCATCGTTAGCTTATTCAACTCTAAAGAAGGTCTATGACCTCCTGAATAATTGCTTCCGATATGCTGTTGCCGTCCGTGATATCGGATACAATCCAGTTGACGGGGTACAGCTCCCCAAACAGGAAAATATGGCGATTCAGCCAAAAGAAATTGAGATATTATCAAGCGAAGATTTAGCAAAGCTTGAAAAAGCGCAGTATTGCCTCTATTCAAGCGGAGAACCGCGATACTGGTACGCTTCCGCCTATGTGCTAATTGCCAATACCGGGCTGCGCTCCGGCGAAGCACTCGGACTGACATGGGATAAAATCAACTTCAAAACCAAGACACTGACCGTATCACAAAATGCTTCCAGAATCAAAAACCGTGATGGCATCAATGCACATGGAAGTAAACAAATTATCGTTTCTACGAAAACCCGTTCTGGAACTCGCCAAGTTCCCCTGAACGATAAAGCGCTGGCTGCTCTTAGCCATCTAAAAGAATTGCATGACAGGAAACGGATTCAGAGCAATTTCGTAATCTGCACATCAACTGGAAAGATGGTGGTTCAAAGTTCTTTCTATCACATCTTTCAAAATATGCAGCGGTCGCTTGGCATCACGCCTGTAACAATTCACGCACTGCGCCATACATTCGCCAGTCAGTTGATAGAAGCCGGTGTAGACATTAAGGTAGTAAGTCAGCTATTAGGACATTCCTCCGTGAAAATCACTTATGATACCTACGTTCATACCAGCCTGGAGCGTGCATTTTCTGCCGTACAGACTCTGGTATAGCCATCCAATAAATGGCTGAAAAATTTGGTGCCCTATTGGTGCCTTATTTTTCGTTCAGAAGCAGTAAAAAATGACCTCTAACGGAAATTTACAAGGAAATTTTCCTATAGATATTTCACAGTTATTTTAAGGGTTAAAATCCCGGAAACCCTTGTAAAATAAGGCTTTCCAGGCACAAAAAAAGGAACCATCTTTCGATGATTCCTCAGAGGCGACAACCAGATTTGAACTGGTGATCAGGGTGTTGCAGACCCACGCCTTACCACTTGGCTATGTCGCCATAAATGACCCCAACGAGATTCGAACTCGTGTTACCGCCG
>NZ_FR895030.1:0-6405 GCF_000434655.1 Clostridium sp. CAG:43
CTTAGCTTTGATAACAAAGTGATCGCCGACGCACAGGGAGATGCCCGCCTGACACTGGGGGAACTTCTGATGGATGCGGATGACAACATCAAAGTCCAGTCCGCCCAGGACTGGGTTCCGCCGGAATTTGAATTTACCGCAGTAGACGGTGAAGATGGTGAGATCGGTGAGGATGGTGCAGCCGGTCAGGCAGGCGAGAACGGAGAAAATGGAGCAGCTGGAGTATCCGGAGAACTCGGTGAGAACGGTGTGGACGGTGAAGAAGGCGTATCCGGAGACGATGGCGATGACGGATCCGATGGTTCCAGCGGTAAAAACGGAAGCGCCGGAAGCAACGGTAAGCTGGGCGGTGATGGTGCGAACGGTTCGATTCCCCAGAACCAGGCAACCGAGCAGGCGACCATCTCGCTGAGCAATTTTGATGTGGATTCAGCGAACGCAAGCGGTATGATCACCGTCATTGATGAGGATGGTGTACTGGAGGCAGATACCGGTTCAATTAAAGTAATCGATGTTTCAACCGGACTTCCTGTGGATGTCCTGATTGATGATATGGATGAGGCAGAGAATCTTACTTTCTCGGCAGATGAAACATACTCATTCAATGTTAAAAATCTGAATGCAGATACACAGTACCGTCTGATTGTATCATCCGGATACAGTCTTTCTGAGAATGGAAACAGCTCTGGCGGTACCAAGGACTTTATCAACCGTCTCTTCTATACAGATTCTACGGGTATCATCCTGAATCTGGAGAATGCGACAACAACCGGATTTTCCTTTACCATCGATAAGAAGGAGTATGCACTGGTTACATCCGCATCCCTTACGATCACAGATAAAAAGGGTAATACGGTATTTGGACCGAAGGATTACAGCCTTTCAAGCGGCAAGACATCCTATAAGATCGATATGAAGGATGACAATGTAGCTGGATTATCCGAAAATGATCTGGCAGACGGAAGCTACACCGTGACCATGAAGCTGACCGGTGCCAATGTGAAAAAGGATGTTACCCAGAAGTGGAAGACCCTGAAACAGAAGCCGTCTCTGGATAAACCGAAGGTAAGTGTTAATAATGGCGGCTATTTCGAGCTTTCCCAGCCGATCGTGAGTGACCCGAACCATGCACTGACCAAGTATGTCTATAAGATTTACAAAGGAACAGAATGTGTCAAGACCATCGAGTCCACCAGCACGAACAACGTAGCGATCTACCTGGAGCAGGGAAAGATTGAGCGCAATGAGACCTATACAGCTAAGACAACGGCGACCTATTATGATAACGAAAAGAATGTTCAGATAGAGACGGATTATTCGGATCCGTTCCGTATGGATGACCAGGGTGATTCTTTGATTTATTTTGTCCATGCGGATGAGAAGGATCAGCAGAACTATTACAACGGTTTACTGATCAATGAAAAAGGAAATGTCGACAAGATTTATACACATCAGAATATGATCTGGGGCCGCGTTATGATTAAGCCGAAGAACCTGGATCTGGAAATCTCTCAGGATTATCCGCTGACGGTTACACTGGAGAGCAGCGGAAACTACCGCAGAACCTGGACGATTACAAATGACGGTTATTATAATAAGTTTACGGATGCAATAGCGGTTGAGATTCAAGCAAATGGATTGAAGGCTAATACGAACTATCGGATCTTCGCAACTGGATTTGCAAAGGATCCAACGGATTCAAATAGATTTACCAACGTATACCTGGGTGATTATGTGGCATCAACAACTTCCTATAAAGATAAGGCAGCCACCATCAACCTGGTTCGTGTGGGAGATAATATCAATGCAAGCTTTACAGCCCGCATGGAGATGACGACAGAAGATGGAGAATCCAATGTCGAAACAGATGTGTTGGACCAGTTGGAATTCTGCCTGTATCAGGGAACCAACAACAAGGGACTCTTTGTGGGAAGTTTCACTCTGGATGATACAAACCCGTTACACAATAAAAGTTCCATCTCAGATGAATACTTGAATGAAACGGATGCGACAAAGCAGTATGTGATCACCAATGAGAACTTCCATCTTGCTAACAATGCCCTGACGGCGGACTCCTATTATCTGGAGGTCCGTGCAGCATACGACTATACGGCATCCTTTTATAAGAACGGTGCCACAGAGGACGGAAAAGGTGAGAACCTGTCCGGATTTAAGAACGAACTTCCCTTTGTACTGGGCGGTGTGCAGCTTCCCATCAGCAACGCCCTGCCATCTCTTCCGCAGCCGGTCAATGATGCCATCGCTACAACGACGATCAAGGCTAAGGATCTGAGAGACAACAGTACTTATAAGAGTATTGCAAACCAGCTGGAGGATCTGGATGATGACACGGTGGTAGGTTACCGGATTCAGGCACGCCTGAACAACGATAACGGTTATGCACGGGCGATTCGTTACTTTGGATTCAAGACATCCGAATTGGATAAGTTTGACCCGGCGAACTCCAATGCTTCGGATCCGGTTAACTGGAACAATGGAGATCATTATGATTTCGCATATCCGCTGAAGGTATCCGAGGGCGCCGGTATGCCGGCCCTGCAGGTGCTCTTCCTTAAAGCTCCGGATACGGCACCGGCTGGAGCATTAGACCTTGATTCGGATGATCGTAACTATATTAAAAATGTCGATATGAATTCGACGGG
Source organism: Clostridium sp. CAG:43 (assembly GCF_000434655.1). Classification (NCBI taxonomy): domain Bacteria; kingdom Bacillati; phylum Bacillota; class Clostridia; order Eubacteriales; family Clostridiaceae; genus Clostridium; species Clostridium sp. CAG:43. The sequence continues at coordinate 2,664 of NZ_FR895030.1, forward strand.
TCAGCCTTACGAGATGACTATGGATGGTTATCAAACCGTATTTACCGGTAGTTGGGCAGATGGAATGAAACGCGGATACCACTATACCTTTGGTTTTAAGGTACGTATGCAGGTAGAGAATACCAGTATCCTCTATCCGGATGAGTATAAGCAGCAGATCGTGGGCGGTATCGGTATGCTGAGTTCCCTTTCGGTAGGGGCACCCCGCCAGAGCACCAGCGTATCGATGTATCTGAAAGACACCATAGGAGATGGAACGGATGCCAATCCCTATAAGACAATCTGGCAGATGAATGTCCTGAAGGATGTGGATCATACCTGGGACAAAACATTCGGAGGGGAAGACTCCGATCAGACCACTGCAAAATACAAGGATGGACTTCGACTGATTTTCAAGGATGGTGTTCCGAGAGAGGCAAAGATTCAGGATCGTGGAAACGACAGCTACCAGCTTACTGTTCCTGTTAAATCTACCCTGAACCGTTATCAGTTCAAGATGTATCAGAAGTATTATGACGAGGAGGAAACGGATAAGACTACTGCCAGCGGACAATTCCTGGCATCCCATGAATACCTGCCACCGGCGGAATTGAATCTGACGGATCCGAATGGAGAAGGAAATGTGAAGATCTCCGGTTCCTTCCCGGAATCCAGCAACGAGGTTACCTTCACGCTGAGCGGCAATACAACCATGCTGAGCCGGATCGTTGCTTTAAGGATCGAGATGTATAAGGAGGACGGTGGAACCCCAACAAAGGTATATGACTGGGATAAATCGTTAAATGGATTGAATGGAAACAGCCGAACAGTAACGGTTGACCTGACCGATGCCCGTCATGGTGATGAAAGCCTCGCTGGAACCTATTCCTTCAAGGTGAAGGCAAAGTATGCAGATGGCAGATATGGACTTCCGGACAGCTTTGATCCGGATGAAGTTTATGCAGCAAAGATAATAGATGGCAGCAACTTTATGAACAGCTATTACTATAGTTCCAGTACCCAGGGAGAGAAGTACGAGTATAAGGTCATGAATAATCCTTACCTGACTCAGGGTGAATACAAGGTGGAGAATAATACGGAGACAGCGGATCCGAAGGCAGATCGAAAGCTGCGTCTGCAGAGCCAGAGACTACGCTATAGTTCTGTTAATGACCTCTGGCACACCATGAACCTGTATTACGGAAAAACCGGTGCAGAGTGGCTGGAGACAGAGGATCAGAAGAGCGGAACCGGCTATAATATGGCATTCTGTAAGCTTGTATCCAGTGATTCATGGGTACCTGTTAATCAGATGACCGGACCGGACGGAACGGTTGGTTCTACCATTACGGTTGGCACCCTGCAGCCTTCCATCACCTATATGACGATCAGCCCGGGTATTACAGCGGCTAACATCGAACTTACCACCGGAAGCTATGCATTGATTGCTCCGCCAGTGGCTGGAACTTCTCTTGGTGAAAATAATAACGGTGAAACGGTAACAGCAGACGGAACGACGAAATACATCTGGTTGAAGTTGTACGAGATGAACGTGGGCGATACGATCGATACATCTGTCGAGAACAAGAAACTAGTATGGGCACGGGCGCTTCCGCTCACGGAGGATCAAAGTTCCTATAAACTGGATGAAACCAAGATGCCGGAGCTGTATATAAAAGACGGACTTCTGCATAAGGATACAAATTATATGCTGGTATGTTATACCTGGTCAGAAGGCCAGAATAAGCCGACGGTGATGCTTGGACAGACAGTAAATAAGCGTGCTAACTACATGTTCAAAACCATTGACAGCATCACCATCTCAGATGGAGAAGCCAATATTATCAACTATGAGACTTATCGGAAGAAGAATGTGACTGTCCGCTACAAACTGGATCGTGTCAATGGATATAATCTTAGATATACCCTGCGTCGGTATCCGCTGGGTGAGGGTACAAAGGCAGGAGATCCGTCCTATACTCAATACACAAAGGTGGCAGACCACGAAGCGGTTATGAGCAAGCTCCTTGGATATACCTATGATGACCAGTCAAAGACCTGGAAGAAGGGAGCAATTACTTGGAGTCTCAGAGGTGATATGACAGAGGAACTGAATCTGGCACCGGGAAGCACTATTATGACACCGGGATACGATTATGTTCTGGTTGTGGATGCAGTAGACGGAAGTGGCAAGTCGGTTGCGAAAGAACCGGAGTACATTCAGATCAACTGGCCGGAGCTGCGTAAACCGACCGGCAACGTATCTTTCCGTATCACCAACGGTAATACACTCTGGGCCGACGTGAGTCTCTCCGACACGAACCGGGTGGTTGTATCCGATACAGCAGACAATGCTGAATATCTGATTGCGTACCGCGAAGCAGGAACGAATGGTAAGTGGATATATAAGGAGAATTACCCGGTTAACAACAGCTCCGCAACCCAGATTGTATCAACAGTAGAGGGGCTGGCTAAAGGATGGGAAGTCGGCATCTTTGCCTCCGTGGATCAGAAGAACGAAAGCGGGAAGAAGGCTCTGACAAAGACAGAATTTGAAAAGATGCCAGTAGAAGACCAACAGAAGTATCTCATAACCAGCAGTACACAGAAGGGACTGGAGTCCTGGGGCGGTTCCCTGGGACAGGAGAACATCTCCTTAGACGGCGGAAACCTGACTTTGTCTCTGGCAAAGAGCTACGGTCTGGAGAAGATAGCGAAAATCGAGTATTCCCTGATGCCGTGGTCCAACAGTGACGTTCAGGAGAGTCCGATCTCCGGTGAGCTTAGAAGAGAAGGCACGAAGTCACTGTTTACCACATACAACAGCGGACAATCCGGACAGTTCGACCTGATCACGATTCCGACCAGACTTAAGAAGGATGGAAAACTGTGGGGAATCACGATACAGCTGTTTACAGATGATAACAAGCTGATCAAGACATACTCGGATTCGATCCCGTATTAATCAAACCAGGAGGTAGAAAACAGTGGCACGAAAATTAAGCAGCAAAGTGAAGAAATCCTTTGGAATCTTCAGTGGCGTTGTGCTTGCTGGTATGGGCGGCATGGGCGGTGCGGTAGTCCGCGCTGCCGGCACCGTCAGCGATCAGTATGCCATGGAGATAGGTTCCCTGGTTTACGACAATGCCTACAGCCGGATCAATCTGGAAGGGAACGGTGAAGTTCGCCGGGAACTGAATGGAAACTGGAACCTGAAGGTAGACGGAGGAGAAAAGTACGACCTTGGAAAGAAGACAGTCGCTTATGAGCCCCAAAGCGGTTCGCTGAAAGTGTTCGGCGGCGGCTGGCAGTTCAAGGAAGACGGAACGGTTGTTAAGTTATCAAATTTTGAAGAAATTCCCCTGACGGAGAGTGGTTTTATCAAGCTTTCCGACCGGAAATATGTTCTGGTTGGGGATGACATCCATGATGCCAGCGGAAAAGTGACGGCGGATGGCTTCCTGTACATCATTGCAGATAAAGCCGGCAATGCCCATATGATGAATGATGTCATGAATGTCACATCGATGGACGAAATGATTCTGAATGAAGGTGATTTTCAGTACAACATAGCAGAGGAAACCTTGGCTTTAGGTGAAAATGTGGTGGATCTGCAGTCGGTTATGTCAGCATTGAACGTAGTGGAGGATCCCTTTAATCTGGGACGCAAGAAGTATGCTTACACCATCCGTGGAGGAAACGGCGGTGCAGGTGGTAAAGGCGGAGCCGGAGGAATCGGTGGCCGTGGCGGTACCGGTGGTAT
>NZ_FR895031.1:0-16186 GCF_000434655.1 Clostridium sp. CAG:43
GAATGCAGCTATCAATATTTGCAGGGAAGGGTTGAGGATATCGGGAGTTGAACTTGATACAGAAAGAAAAATTTCCTGATTTCCCCCAAAAAACGTAGATTTTGTTCGGGACTGTGTAGATACGAAACAGTCCCGTTCATAATAACAGAACCGTGGGACACACGGGGATAGCTCGCCTATGCTTTGCCCAATAGGGCAATCGAACGAGAAGCCCCCACTTCAAGCGTTAGCTAAGTGGAGGGAGTATGTCACTGAGTGCATTTCAGCGACGATTCAATAAACCGTGAAATCATATTCCACTCATAGCTCTGTTCCAGCCACGCAAATTTGATCGGGTACCGCGCTTCTTCCCCGAGCGTAAAGACATGGAGTGTATCCAGCTGTTCCTTGCTGAGAATAGAAAATGCGAGGTTTTTTGGGCTGATGCAGGCACCTTTTCCCATCGCGCAGAGGGCAAGCAGGGTAGCGATGTTGTCAGAGCAGGCATGAACCGAGGGGACGAAGTTGTCTGTCGCGAGGATATTCCGCCCGATGCGTCCGACTAGATCATGTTCACGGTTTAGGAGAAACGGACATGGAGCCAGAAGGGAGTAGCGGTGATGGCGGCTGACTTCCTGAATAATGGCTTCGGTCTGTTTGCCGTAAATGTTCTGCAGCAGGGCAGTGGAGACGATGAGAACCATCTCTTCCTCATAGAAATCCCGCAGAATGATGCCGGGAATGCGAACTGAAAAATTGGCGATCGCCAGATCAATTGTGCCGTCCAGCAGGTATTTTTGCAGCACATCGTTGGAAGATTCGACGAGTTCCATATCCACGCCGGGATATTCCTTTTGAAAGGCGGCGATCAGCTCCGGCATGATGGCGTGTCCGCGCGTGAATGCGATGCCGATCCGCAGTTTTCCTGTCTGGTTATTTAAAATATCGCCAAATTCGTGAAGCATACAGTCATATTTTGTATTAAATTCCGTTGCATAGCGCAGAAATACCTCCCCCGCATAGGTAAGCTCCAGTGGGATGTGACGGATTAGGAGCGGACATCCAAGCTCCCGCTCGATTCCGGCGATATGGGCGCTTAATGTCTGCTGGGTAATATGCAGCGCATCGGCGGCCCTAGTGAAGCTGCGGTTTTTCGCAACTGCGGCAAAATATTCCATTGATTGAAAATTCATATTCGAATGACGCCTCTTTTCCCAAAACTTTCATCTTAAGTTTCTAAAAAGCATCGGACTATAAAAGTGGTCCTTCCAACTCAAACACTGTCCGCTGCAGCTGCGCGATCAGCAGGCTGGCAGCTGGGGACGCTTTTTTTGCTGACGGAATCCGGACGCCGAGCACGCGCTCCATCGGCGGATTGAGCGGCAGCCGGACAACATTTTTAGAAATATCGCGGACGACCAGCTCCGGCAGGATGCAGACCCCCAGGTTGTGGCTGACCATCGCGAGCATGGAGTAGGTGTTCTGCGAGGTAAACACTGGCTTGGGCGGTGCGATACCGAGCTGCTGGAACTGGCGCAGCAGGTCGGTTTCACCTTTTTCTTCTATATAAGAAACCTTGGGAAGATCTTTTAAGTCAAAGCGCTCATATTCTGCATAAGGGGAATCGTTCGCGCAGACAGCCAGGTAGGGTTCTTTTTTCAGGGGAAGCCAGTCCATCTTTCCGTCCGGGTGGGGACCGACGATGCCGAAATCGATGGAGCCATTTTCCAGCCATCCTTCAATCTCCTGTGAACACCCCTCCAGCACTTCAACGGTCATATCCGGGTAATCGGTAAGAAACTTTTTGAGGGCGGGCGGCAGCCATTGGACGGAAGCGCTTAAGTAAGCGCCGATCCGGATGTGCCCGGTCTGGACACCCCGGATGGAGGCAGCTGTCTGATCAAAATATTCCGCCGCCGCCAGCGTCCGCCGGATCGGGGAAAGCAGTGCCTCGCCGTCCCGCGTCAGGGCAAGTCCTCTCTGGGAACGCGAAAACAGGGAAAACCCGAGTTCTGTTTCAATATTTCGCAGCATATGGCTTGCCGCCGACTGCGTGTAACCGTTTTTCTGGGCGGCCCGCGTCAGGTTATTTTCTTCTGCAATGGCTAAAAAAAGCCGCATATCTTTGAGATCCAAAAAATACTCCCTCCATTTTCGTAATAAGCGTTCGGTCTGATTCATAAAATGTACAGAGCTGACAGATACCAAAGGAGGATGAGAAAATTTGTAAGAATTACGTAGAATACAAATCTGATTCATACGGAATATCCGGGCGGATTACATGGGTGCGTATGCGGCGGACATTCATTCCGAGGGCTCTGCCAAGTGTCCCTAGTATATCATATTCGTGAAAGAAATGGGAGAAAAAGATAGAAATATGCTCACGATCTCAAATACAACATAAAAATTTCATTTAAATGAAACACACAAAAGGTTAAAAAATAAACAAATGGTAAACAAAATTCGTGAAACTTAGAAAGAAAATGGACAAAATTCCGAACGGGAGTCTAACGGAAAATGGTGCAGTTGTAGATAAAATATCATGATATCTTGTGTATTTATACTAATTGACGCTCGAAAAAGTGCAATTTATTTCATGAAAAAAACAGACGAATTCATGATTCTACGCTATATCATGAAAATTCTGCATAATAAATTCAAATAATTTTGTTGAACAAATTTCACTTTAGTGATATAATTTTTTCAAAAGCAAGAAGTTTTTTGAGCGAATTGAAAAACTTGCTTAGCCAGCGCGCGGCACTACATCAAATAAAGGGGGAACTTTATATGGAAGCAATTAACAACATCGTCAATATGTTGAACGGACCCATTTGGGGCGTTGGAATGTTAGTTCTGATTGTTGGTAGTGGTTTATACTTTACAATCCGTCTCGGCTTTTTCCAGTTTGTTCATTTCAAAGATATGTGGAGCCGAATCATTGACAAGTCGGAGTCTGAATCCGGTATTTCTTCATTCGCATCCTTCTGTACGACCATGGCGATGCGTGTTGGTACCGGTAACGTAGCCGGTGTAGCCGTAGCTCTTTACATGGGCGGTCCTGGTGCACTCTTCTGGATGGTCCTCGCTGGTATGACAAACTCTGCTGTTTGCTTTACTGAGTGTACATTATCCGTACTTTATAAGAACCGTATCGATGGTCAGTATCGAAGCGGTGGTGCTTACTGTGCTGAGAGAGGTCTTGGCTGGAAAGCTTATGGTACTTTCTATGCAGCATTCTTCGGACTGGGCGTTGTATTATTCATGCCGGCAGCAGCTACCTATACAATCTGCGATGGATTTAAGAACGCTTTAGGTATTCCGATGTGGATTACGGCTCTGGTTATCGCACTGGCTATGGCAGTTGTAGTTATGGGTGGTGTTAAACGAATCAGTTCTGTAGCATCTATGCTGGTTCCGCCGATGGTAGGCATTTACCTGATTGCAACAGTCGTTATCTTAATCGCAAACGCAGGTCAGATTCCGAGCGTTATCGCTCAGGTTGTATCCTGTGCATTTGGTTCCAAAGAAGCTCTTCTGGGCGGCGGCGTTGGTATCGCTATCCAGCAGGGTGTTAAACGAGGCACATTCTCATCTGCATCTGGTATGGGTGAGTCCATGCCGACTGCAGCAGCAGCAGAGACCAGCCACCCGATTAAACAGGGTATGGCAAACGCAGCTGGTGTTTGGCTGGATACCGTTATCGTATGTACCGCTTCTGGTCTGATGATGCTCTTAAGCGGATGCTACAATACACAGTTTGGTTACATCGGTGGTACCGGTGCAATGCACGATCAGATGGCTCAGTTAGCAGCAGATGGAACATATGGCGTTATCTTCGTTCAGAATGCCTGCAGCACCGTTATGGGAAGTATTGCTCCTCTGTTCATTGCTATCATGCTGGCTCTGTTCTCCTTTACCTGCTTAATCAGCTACTATTACGAGGGCGAGACTTCGGTTCTTTACCTGTTCCAGGGCGATGATAAAGCAGCTACCCGTAAAGTGGTTATCAGAATTATGCAGATTGTTATGCCTATCCTTATCTTCATCTGGGGCAATATCGATTCCGGTCTGGCTTGGAACCTTTCTGACCTTGCACTGGGTGGATCTACATGGATCAATATGTTAGTTGTACTGCTTCTGTCTCCGAAGGTATTTGCACTGTACAAAGACTATGAAGAGCAGATGAAAGCAAAGAAAGATCCGTACTACAACCCGGATAAGCTTTGCTGGAAGGGCGTAGACGTTGAGATGTGGAAAGACATCAACAAAAAACGTATCGCAGAAGATAAATAATCGGATGTGAATCGTTACATATTATTAGATATAGAGCTTAACTCCTAGAGTCTAATATAAAAGGCAGTCCCTGTCGTGTGGCAGGGGCTGTTTTTTTGCCATTATATAGATAATGTCTATGATAGAAATGGTAATTTTTTGTAAATTGTCATTGACGATCCAGCCGCCGCGCGATACAATCAACCGCGAAAGGCGGTAATGGTATGGTACAGAAAGTGATTCGGGATCGCCTGGATGCGATCCTTCATTGGAATATATCCCTGGTCGGGGGATTTCTCGGAGCCTATGCGATTTTGCTTCATGTCGGAAACTTTGGCTCTGCTCAGACAGGCAACCTGATGGAGATGGGAGCGGAACTGGTGTCGATGGAGTGGTTTAACGTCCTTCTGCGTCTGGCTGCGCTGGTGCTGTTTGGACTGGGCGTGGCATCCGCATATCTGCTCACGAACTTTACGAAGATAAACATGCGGAAACTTGCCCTCTGGGTGGATGCGGCTGCGCTGGCACTGGCGTCGATGCTGCCGCTTGAACCGGCGCTGGTCGGAATTTATCCGATTTTCTTTGCATCCGCATTTCAGTGGGGCGTCTATTCCGGTGCCGACGGATTTAACAGCGCGACGATCTTTATGACGAACAACTTCAAACAGTCGGTGCTTGGCTGGCTGCAGTACGGTCTGACAAAGGATAAGGAATTTAAGAGAAAAGCAATTCTTTATACCTATACGGTCATCAGCTTTTTCCTGGGCGTGGTACTCGGAGCGTGGGCGGTCGGTCAGTTCGGCATCTACAGCGCCTATGTAGGCTTTCTGCCATTGGCGGTTGCGAGAACCTTTATCGCGGTCGGTACGGCTCCGCTTGAAAGTGAGACTCCGGAGGAGACGGCAGTCGAGGCGGCAGAGGAGATGGAAGAAGCAGAGAAGCTGGAGAAGGAGCAGAAGCTGTAAAGTCTGTTCCCTGCAAGTTTTCTACAAGATGCAGGAAAGAAAAACGGCAGGAAACAGGCTTCGGCGGGAACAGGATGCGGAAAAATGCAGGCGCTTAAGAACAGCAAACGTGAAGCAGTGGACAGATTGCTTTAATGCTGGTGATATTGCTGCTGTAGAAATTTTCCCAGTATTCCTACTCCTTGATATAGCGCCGCAGACATAATACATAAAAGAATAATACTCATCACAACCATATCCATCTGGAATACCTGTGAGCCGTAGATGATCAGATATCCGAGTCCCTGTTTGGCAGCGAGAAATTCACCGATGATGACGCCAACCAGGCAGAGACCGATGTTGACCTTCATGTTGGCGAGAATCAGCGGGATTGAGCCTGGCAGCAGGACTTTGGTTAAAATATGAATCCGGTTTCCTCCGAGGGACCGGATTAGTTTGATCTGGTCGGGATCCATCGAGGAAAATCCGTTGTGGAGTGTCAGGATCGAGCCGAAGACAGCGACCGAGATGGAGGCAACGATGATCGTGCGGATGTTGCTCCCAAGCCAGACGATGAGAATCGGGGCGAGGGCGGATTTCGGCAGACTGTTGAGCATGACGAGATACGGCTCCAGAATCTCTGAAAGATTCCGGCTCGACCAGAGGAGAACCGCGCCGATCAGCCCGAAGAGGATGACCAGTGTAAAGCTGATCAGCGTTTCATAGAGCGTCACGCCGGTGTGGATGAGGATGCTTTTGTCCTGCATCATCCGTAGGAAACAGCGCACGGTGCGTGACGGGGAACTGAAAATAAACGCGTCGATGAGCCCCAGTCGGGCGCTCATTTCCCAGCATATTAAAAAGAAAACGAATAAGAAAATTCGGCAGAAGAGAACCAGACGGCGCCGATGGAGCTGGCGGCGGAGGTAGGCTTTCTGGGCGGTGGATTCTTTCTTACATTTCATACTTTTTTCCCTCCCCTTTCCCTTGCAGTGTCTTCCATAGTTCATTGAAATAAAGAGAAAAAGCCGGATCATTCCGGCGTTCCAGCGGTCGGTTAGCGGACAGCGGGAAGGTAACCGGCAGGATGCGGCAGATGGTTCCGGGGCGTTTAGTCAGAACCAGGATGCGGTCGGCGGCACTCACGGCTTCGGAGAGGTCGTGGGTGATCAGAATCGCTGTTTTGCGGCTCTCCCGGATGATGGTGCTGATATCGTCGCAGACGGTTAAGCGTGTCTGATAATCGAGCGCCGAAAATGGTTCGTCGAGAAGCAGAAGCTCCGGTTCCAGCGCCAGTGTCCGGATCAGGGCGGCGCGCTGGCGCATTCCACCGGATAGTTCGGAGGGGCGGGAATGCTCAAATTGTTCCAGTCCGTAGATTTTTAAGAGCCGGTGGAGGCGGTCTTCCGCGGCATGATCCATTTTTTTCTGAATTTCCAGCCCGAGGGCAGCATTCTGGATGATCGTCCTCCACTCGAAAAGCTGGTCGCTTTGCAGCATATAACCGATGCGGCACTGGCTTTTCGAGAGCGGAACCCCATTTATAAGAATGGAACCCTCTTCCGGCGGCAGGAGCCCGCTGATTAAGGAGAGCAGCGTGGATTTTCCACAGCCGGACGGTCCGACAATGGCGATAAATTCGCCGGTTTCTACCTGAAATGATATATCAGAAAGGGCTTTCGTCTCCCCGGATATCGTGTGGTAGGAGTAGGAAAGCCCGGAAACTTCCAGAATGGGCGGCATAAGCAAATACCTGGGTAACTGTGTATCAGTGGGACAGTTACGCTCCTTGAAACATTCTTACTTTAAAATATGCAGAAATGAAAAGCCGGGTTACTGTACACGGGTAGGCACTTTTGGAACCGAAAGTGCCGTAAGAAAACGTGGTGGCAGCAGGAATTTGCCGTATTGAAATGCGAAGCCACGGCAAATTCCGTTACTGGACACGTATGCGTGTACAGTAACAAAGCCGGGTTACAGGTTGTGTGAGAAGCGTCTTGCATTGGTTGACCCGTGTGGAAAAGAGATGCTATAATAAAATATAGGTAATTATGGAGAGAAAAGCGCTTATAGACAGGATACAGGGGGTATTTATGATACGCAGATATACAGTGGCATTGATGCAGATGGATACACAGAATGATAAAGGAAAGAATCTGGAGACGGCATGCGCCTGGATTGACGAGGCGGCGGCAAAAGGGGCGAAGCTTATCTGTTTCCCGGAGGTGATGAATCTGATCGGCAAAAATATCGGTGAAGGCGGCGGACGCGAGGAAATTCCGGGGTACACGACCGAGCGCCTCTGCGCGAAAGCGAAGGAACACGGCGTCTATATTCACGGGGGCAGTATCACGCAGGCACTTCCGGGGGAAAAACGATCGGCAAATACGAGTGTGCTGATTTCGCCGGAGGGGAAGATTCTGGCGACATACAGCAAACTGCATATGTTTGACATCACACTGGCGGACGGCACGCCGTACCGGGAGTCGGACCGGGTCAAACCGGGCGATTCGATTGTGACGGTGGAGACGGAGCTGGGCGTTTTTGGAATGTCGATCTGCTATGATGTGCGTTTTCCGGAGATTTACCGGCTCATGGCGCTTCGCGGGGCGCAGGTTATCTTTGTTCCAGCGAGCTTTACGATGCCGACGGGAAAGGATCACTGGGAGGTTCTTCTGCGGGCGCGGGCGATCGAGAACGGCTGTTACATCGTGGCACCGGGACAGATTGGACAGAAACCGGCGTATGCGGCATACGGCAACAGCCTGGTGGCGGATCCGTGGGGAACGGTGATTGCACGGTCAAAGGATGCACCGGGGATCACCTATGCGGAGATTGATTTAGATTATCTGGATAAGATACGGAAGCAGATTCCGTCGCTGGAAAACCGGCGGAGTGATTTGTATGAAGTGAGTGAGAAGAAGTAAGGCGTGAATATTTTCAGCCGACAAAATGGCGTGTGGACGGAAATGAAAAACGGGTGTATTCGGGCAAATGGATAAAAAGGACAGAGAAAAATGGAGTCCAGGGGGGAAAACCATGGTAAAGGTGTTTCTGGTAGAGGATGAGGCGATCATCCGGCACGGTATACGGGATAATATTGACTGGGCGAGCCACGGATTTGAATTTGCGGGGGAGGCGGGCGACGGCGAGTACGCGTATCCGCTGATATTGAAGGCACAGCCGGATATTCTGGTAACGGATATCAAGATGCCGTTTATGGACGGGCTGGAGCTGAGCCGTCTGGTGAAAAAGGCGCTTCCGCGCACGCGGATCATCGTGCTCAGCGGCTACAATGAATTTGAATATGCAAAAGAGGCGATCAAGATAGGAATCAGCGATTATCTGCTGAAACCGGTATCCTCGGCGGGACTTATCGACGCGTTGAAAAAGGCGGCGGACGAGATACGGGAAGAACGGGAAAATTCGAGGCTTCTGGAGCGGTATTTTGTCAGCTACGAAAAATATACGGAATTTCTGGATAAAACGGATTACAGCGGTGTTGACCGGAAGCTCATCAACGATTTTTTAAAGCTCGGCTCAGTCGAAGAGTGCAGTCCGTTTGTCGAGGAGTATTTCGCAGCGATCGGTGAACATAATTACAAATCGCTCTTGCTGCGTCAGTATATGACGATGGATATTTTTTACTGTGTGCAGGAGTTTTTGAAGAAATTGAAAGCGGAGCCGCCGGAGGTTCCGGAAAGCGTGGTTGACATAAAACGGGTTCCGAAGGTGATCGAGAGCGTGGAGATGACGAAGGCCTATCTGATCGAGGAGTTTACGGCTGCCCTGCAGGCGCGTGACCGGGCGTCGAACGACCGTTATGGCAGCGTGATCCGGGATGCAAAGGAATATATCCGGGCAAATTTCAGCCAGAGCGACCTGTCACTGAACCGGATTGCCGTGCACATTGGCGTCAGTCCGAGCTATTTCAGCTCGATTTTCAAGCAGGAGACGGGGCAGTCCTTTGTGGAGTATCTGACGCAGGTGCGGATGGAACGAGCATGTGAGCTCTTGAAATGTACCTCCTACCGGACTTCCGAGATAGGAGAGCAGGTGGGATACAACGATTCACACTATTTCAGCTCGGCGTTCAAGAAAGCGATGGGGCAGTCGCCGAAAGAGTATAAGGCGAGCCAGACGCGGCAGGAGTAAGATGTTCAAAAATGGAGGAAAGATATGGGAGTGGAGCAGGGGCAGATTGGAAAAACAGAAGAGATGGCAGATTTGAATAAAAATCAGGATCCGGGCGTTGATTCGTTATCCGCTGCCCGTCCATATCGCCCTCTTTCTCTTCGTGCCCGTCTGATCCTTCTCCTCTTCGTGATTGCCATTCCATTAACAGGCATGGCGCTCGGGTTCCAGAAGATGATCGCCTCCTATTCTGCTTCCTATGACGCGATTCTGGCGAATCTAAAGACGGCGAATGAGTACAACATAAAGTTCAAATCGGATATGGAGTATTCGATGTACCGTGTTATGATCGGGCTGATCGACGCGGAACAGTTCGAAAATGGAGATATTGTCGAGGGCGAGACGAAGTATGCGACGGTGGTCAAGAATCCCCACAGCCTGATTGCGTCGGCGAGACAGGCGTTCGGAACGACGATCGAGCGGGAACCGGGGTCGGACTGTGATATCAAGATAAGAGGTATCCTCTCCTGTCTGGATTCCCTGGAGCGGGCAGTGGATAAAATGATTGGAAATGCCGCCGCCGGTGGATATTACGATGAAAATGTCAATATCTGGGAGAATGACATCCAGGGTCTGTGCTCGATGATTCAGGATTACATCACGCAGTATACCTATTATGAGATGATCAACATGGAGCAGCTTCAGAAAGAGCTGAAGGTGCAGATGGCGGATCAGATGCAGAGCTATCTGGCGCTTCTTCTGGTGGTGCTGGTGATCGGTATGTTTCTGGCAGTCACGATCACGAAATCCATCACGGAACCGCTGCAGCAGTTACAGAGGACGGCAGAACAGCTCGGCCGCGGGAACCTGAATGCGAGGGCGAGAACGGGCGGACTGGAAGAGATCAACGTGCTGGCACGGGCGTTTAACCAGATGAGCGACCGCATCCGGCGGCTGCTTGATAAGACGAGGCAGGAGCAGAAGAACCTGCGGGAGCTGGAGCTGCGCCTCCACCAGGAGCAGATCAGTCCCCATTTCCTCTATAATACACTTGATTCGATCGTATGGATGGCAGAGGGCGGCAACAACCGCCAGGTCGTGGAGATGACGACAGATTTAAGCGACTTTTTTCGCACGGTTTTATCGGGCGGGCGCGATTTCATCACGATCGAGGAGGAAGAATCACACATCCGGAGCTATTTAAAGATTCAGAAGATCCGGTACGAGGACATTCTCGACTATTCGATCGAGATCGAGCCGTCCATCCGGCACCGGATTGTGCTGAAAATGCTGCTGCAGCCGCTGGTGGAAAATGCCCTCTACCACGGCATCAAAAATAAGCGCGGCGGCGGATGCATTGTGCTCCGCGGCTATGAGGATCGGAATGGGCTTGTCTTTGAGGTGGAGGACGATGGGATTGGCATGGATGAGGCGGAGCTTGCCGCCGTGCGCGCCAAGCTGACAATGGAGCCGGAAGAGGAACTTGCCCCGATCGGCAGCGGCGGATTTGGGTTACATAATGTGGCACAGCGGATTCAGATGTATTATGGCGATCAGGCTGAGATCCTGGTTGAATCTGAAAAGAATATCGGCACCTGCTTTAAGGTTTATTTGGGAAATCAAAAAAAATCATAACTTTTTCGAAAAAAATTGTAATTTTTTAAAGACATACCCGGAAAAACACAGAAAACGACAAACATCGCAAAAAAATAATATACCTTTTTCCAAAGATGCCCCGTATCCATGATGCGGGGTGCTTTGTTATAATAAATACGCAAAAACAAATATATTGGGTCTTATAAGGAGGAAACAGTATGAGAAAAAGATTAGTGTCCGCAGCTTTAGCAGCAGCAATGGCGTTATCCATGACCGCTTGTACAAGCAATCCGGCTGAGAAAGAGACGGAGGCAGCAGCTCCGGCTGATACAGAGGCAGCAGAAGAGGGCGAAGAGAAAGAAGCGGCAGCAGACGGCGATCTGATTACCGTAGGTTATGCACAGGTTGGTGCTGAGTCTGACTGGAGAACAGCCAACACCGAATCTTTCAAATCTACATTTACTGAGGAAAATGGTTACAAACTGATTTTTGACGATGCACAGCAGAAACAGGAAAATCAGATTAAGGCAATCCGTTCTTTCATCCAGCAGGGTGTTGACTACATCGTAGTTGCTCCGGTTGTTGAGACTGGCTGGGAGACCGTTCTGGAAGAAGCAAAAGAGGCTGGTATCCCGGTTATCCTTTCTGACCGTCAGATGCAGCTTTCCGATGACAGCCTGTATGAGGCATGGGTAGGCGGAAACTTCGTAAAAGAAGGCGAGACCTGTGGTGACTGGCTGGCTGATTACTTAGAGAAACAGGGACGCGGTGACGAAGAGATCAACATGGTTACCATTCAGGGTACCATCGGTGCATCCGCACAGGTTGGACGTACAGAAGGTATGGACAACAAGTTAGCAGAGCACTCCAACTGGAAGATGCTTGACAGACAGTCTGGTGAGTTCACCCAGGCAAAAGGACAGGAAGTTATGGAGTCCTTCTTAAAGAGCTATGATGACATCGACGTTGTTATCTGTGAGAATGATAACGAGGCATTTGGTGCTATCGATGCTATCAAGGCAGCAGGCAAGACCTGTGGTCCGGAGGGCGACATCATCGTTGTAAGTTTTGACTCTGTAAAGGCAGCTTTCGAGTCCATGATCGCTGGCGACTTAAACGCAACCTTCGAGTGCAACCCGCTTCATGGTCCGCGTGTAGCTGAAATCATCCAGAAGCTGGAAAAAGGCGAAGAAGTTGAGAAGATTCAGTACGTAGACGAAGCATACTTCGATACAAGCATGGATCTGGAAGAAATCTTAAAGACAAGAGCTTACTAATTCGATTTTGAATGGTATTTTTAAATGTAAATAATCGGACAGGCAATCGCTTTTGACCGTAAGTGAATGAGTGTCAGACCGGAGGTTTCGGCGGACGGCAGGCACTTGGCAATCAGGAGGCGCGGGGCTGGAGGCTTAGGTTTCCGTCCCTGCGCTTTCTTTTTCAAAAAATAAGGAGGCAAAGCTTTTATGGAAAAGGATTCCGTTCTTGAGATGAGGCATATTTATAAGACATTCCCGGGTGTAAAAGCTCTGCAGAATGTGGATTTTACCTTAAAAAAAGGCGAAATTCATGCCCTGATGGGGGAAAATGGCGCAGGAAAATCCACGCTGATCAAAGTCCTGACGGGTGTAGAGGAGTTTGAAACAGGGGAAATCATGATAGACGGCTGCGATCATGCGATCATCAACCGCAGCCCGCAGGAAGCACAGAACCGGGGCATCAGCACCGTGTATCAGGAAGTCAATCTCTGTCCGAACCTGACGGTTGCAGAGAATTTGTTTATCGGACGCGAACCGCGAAAAGGCGGATTGATTGACTGGAAAACAATGAATAAAAAGGCCAGCAAACTGCTGCAGGACCTTGACATACATGCAGATGTAACACAGACGATCGACAATTATTCGATTGCAATTCAGCAGATGGTAGCGATCGCCCGTGCAGTCGATATGTCGGCAAAGGTATTGATTCTTGATGAGCCGACCTCCTCCCTCGATGATGGGGAGGTAGAAAAGCTCTTTAATCTGATGCGCCGCTTGAAATCCGAAGGCGTCGGCATCATATTCGTTACCCATTTCCTGGAGCAGGTGTATGCAGTCTGCGATAAGATCACCGTTCTTCGGAATGGGCAGCTGGTAGGACAATTTACGACGGCGGAGCTTCCGAGAGTCCAGCTGGTTGCCAAGATGATGGGAAAGGATTTCGATGATCTGGCAGCGATCAAGGATTCCAAGAGTGAGGAGAAACACGGCGAAGAGGACATCGTCATCAAGGCGGTGGGACTCGGAAAGAAAGGATACATAAAGCCGTTTGATCTGGTGATTCACAAGGGTGAAGTCGTCGGATTTACCGGGCTTCTGGGTTCGGGACGTTCTGAGACGGTCCGTGTCCTCTATGGAGCGGAAAAACCGGATGAGGGCGAGCTGAGCGTCAAGGGCAGACCAATCGCGGCGCGCCACCCGCTGACTTCGATGAATGCCGGCATGGCATATCTGCCGGAGGATCGGAAAAACGAGGGTATCATCGCGGATCTGTCCGTGCGTGAGAACCTGATCATGGCACTTCAGGCAAAACGCGGTATGTTCCACCTGCTCAGCCGCAAGCAGCAGGAAGAATTTACCGATAAGTATATTGATATGCTGCAGATTAAGACCGCCAGCCGTGAGACACCGATCAAATCACTCTCCGGCGGCAACCAGCAGAAGGTAATCATCGGACGCTGGCTTCTGACCAACCCGGATTTCCTGATTCTGGATGAGCCGACCCGTGGTATCGACGTCGGAACCAAGACAGAGATTCAGAAACTGGTCGTAAAACTGGCAGAACAGGGCATGGCAGTCGTGTTTATTTCTTCCGAGATCGAGGAGATGCTCCGTACCTGCGACCGCATGGTCGTTATGCGCGATGGTGCAAAGGTAGGAGAACTTTCCGAGGATGAGATGAATCAGTCCAACATTATGTCAACCATTGCAGGAGGGCAGTAGCTATGAAAAATATGACGTTCAAAAAAATTAGCTCGCAGAGGCTGTTTCTCCCGATTTTCTGCCTTGCGCTGGTATTGCTGATAAATATCGTCACGACGCCGAACTTCTTCGCGATCGAGGTGCGGAACGGCGTTCTCTACGGATACTTAATCGATATCATCAACCGTGCGTCAGAGCTGGTGATTCTGGCAGTCGGCATGACGCTTGTCGTATCGTCCTCCGCTGGAACGGATATTTCCGTCGGCGCGATCATGGCGGTCAGTGCGGCAGTCTGCTGCAACCTCTTAACCGGCGGCGAGCGCGCAGCAACTGCATATGCCAATCCGCTGATTCTCGGCTTCCTGGCAGCGCTCATCGTCGGCGCGGCGATTGGCTGCTTTAACGGTTTTCTGGTTGCAAAGTTAAACATCCAGCCGATGGTAGCGACTCTTATCATGTTTACCGCCGGGCGCGGTATCGCCCAGCTGATCACGGATGGACAGATCACATACGTGCGCGTGGACAGCTACCGCACCCTGGGCGCTTCCCTTCCTGGATTCCCGGTTCCGACCCCGTTTATCGTGGCGGTCGTCGTTGTGGCGCTGACTTCATTACTCTTGAAGAAAACGGCACTGGGTATGTACATCCAGTCGGTCGGTATCAATAAACGTGCGTCCCAGCTCGTCGGCATCAAGTCGGTCATGATTATTTTCCTTACCTATGCGTACTGTGGACTCTGCTCCGGTCTTTCAGGTCTGATTGCTTCCAGCCGCATCTACTCGGCGGATGCGAATAACATCGGTCTTAATATGGAGCTGGATGCGATTCTGGCAGTTGCCATCGGCGGAAACTCCCTCGGCGGCGGTAAATTCTCGCTGGCAGGTTCCGTCATCGGCGCGTATACGATTCAGGCGCTGACGACCACCCTGTATGCGATGCACGTATCCTCGGATCAGGTTCCGGTTTACAAGGCGATCGTGGTTGTCATCATCGTAGCACTCCAGTCTCCGGGATTTGCTAGATGGAGAAAATCCCTGGCACAGAAAAAAGAATTGAGCGCGGCAGGAAAGGAGGCGGCATAAATCATGAAAGAAAAGAAGAAATTAAATCAGAACACGTTCCTGCTTCTTGTCACGATCCTGCTGTTCTTCGTGATGTACGCGATCGGCTGCGTGCTCTTTAACGCACAGGGCTTTGCCAAGACACAGAACTTCTTAAACCTCTTTATTTCCAATGCGGGTCTGATTGTTATCGGTATCGGCATGACGATCGTCATGATCACCGGCGGTATCGATATCAGCGTCGGTTCCTTCGTGGCGATGGGCTGTATGATGCTGGCATGGATGATGGAAAAAGGCGGTATTGGTGCGGTTCCGGCGGTTCTCATCGTGCTGGTGACCGGGATTGTCTTTGGTCTGGTACAGGGATTCCTGGTTGCCTACATGGATATCCAGCCATTTATTGTTACCCTGGCGGGTATGTTCTTTGCCCGCGGCATGACCGCGATCATTTCCAAGGACATGATCAGTATTACGAATGAAACTTTCATGGCATGGGCGAAGATGAAACTTTACATTCCGTTCGGCGGCTATCTCAACAAAAAAGGCATGATGATTTATCCGTATATCTATCCGACGGTTGTGATTGCGCTGGTGCTTCTGGTTCTGGCATTTATTATGCTGAAATATACGAAATTCGGACGCAGCATCTACGCGATCGGCGGAAACGAGCAGTCAGCGCTGATGATGGGCTTGAATGTGCGCCGGGTAAAGCTGAAAGCTTATATCCTGGACGGTTTCCTTTGCGGTGTCGGCAGCATCCTGTTCTGTCTGAATACGCTGGGCGGCTTCGTTGAGCAGGCAAAGGGCTTCGAGATGGATGCGATCGCTTCCTCTGTTATCGGCGGCACACTCTTAACCGGCGGTGTCGGCAATGTATTCGGAACTTTGTTTGGCGTCCTCATCAAGGCGACGATCGAGGCATTTATCACTTTCCAGGGAACCCTTTCTTCCTGGTGGACCCGTATCACGATCGCGGCACTCTTATGCTTCTTTATCGTGCTTCAGTCGATTCTTGCGATGGTAAAGAAGAAAAAGTAGAAATCCTCTTCCAGAGACAAACAAACTGTCATGGATGTCTGGTATGACAGCATCAAGATAGAACAGTCAAAGTGACGGGAATATTCCTGCAAAGAGGGAGGAGACATCTGAAAAAAGTACAGTACATATCAGAAACAATATAAAGTTGTATTCTCTTAGTTCGACATGATTCGAGAGAAAATTAGAGAAATTATACATGATG
>NZ_FR895031.1:16232-16433 GCF_000434655.1 Clostridium sp. CAG:43
GAAATCAGCCGCTTTAATTTATGCATCATTTGTATTTCTGATAAAAGAATGTCAAAATGAGGCGTGAAATTTATAATAATCTACAAAATAAAATACAACTTTATGAAAAAATGATCCTGTATTCACTTGCACAATTTGTCCCGGATTGCTATAATAAAACTACAAAAAGTTGTGAAAAGCAACAAAGCAGTGCGGCTGGGG
>NZ_FR895031.1:16470-25324 GCF_000434655.1 Clostridium sp. CAG:43
GTTTATGGGAGGTAGTAAGAATGAAAAAAATGTTCAAACGTGCCGCTGCATCCGTGACAGCAGCAGCGATGGCAGTGAGCATGACCGCATGCGGCGGCTCTGGAGCAGCAAATGCGACACAGGCAGCAGATGCTTCTGCAGAAGGAAGCGAGGCAGCAGCTTCGACGATCGACAACAAAGACATCAAGATCGGTGTTTCCATCTGGTCCTCCACCGATGTACTTGGTTCCCAGTGTAAGCTGATCATCGATGAGGCAGCAAAGGCTCTGGGTGTTCAGGTTCAGTACGTTGACCAGGGTCACGTATCTGAGAAGGTTACCGCATCCGTAGAGCAGTTAGCTGCAGCAGGATGCCAGGGTATCATCATCTGCAACTCTTCTGATACAGAGATGACATCCGCTATCAAGACATGTAATGACAATAAAGTATATCTGGCACAGTTCTTCCGTGTTATCAGCCAGGAGAACAGCAAAGATATCTATGATTTAGCAACTGCATCACCGTACTACATCGGTGCTGTTCATGAGAACGAGCCGGAGAACGGTGAAAAATTAGTTCAGATTCTTCTGGACAAGGGCGACAGAAACATCGGTCTGATCGGCTGGGAGCAGGGCGACGCTACCTGGCTTGGCAGATGGGAAGGCTACAAAGCTGGTGTTGAGAAATGGAATGCAGAGCATCCGGATGATCAGGCGAAGCTTTCTGAGCCGCAGTACGCAGGTACTTCTTCTGAGGGTGGTTCCAAGGCAGCAGAGGCTCTGATGTCCGCAGATCCGACTCTGGATGCATTGATTCCGGCAGGCGGCGGCGGTGACCCGCTTCAGGGCGCTATCGCAGCAGTTGAGCGTGCAGGCAAGACTCAGGATATCGACATCGTTTCCACAGACTTCCTTCCGGATCTGGGAGAGAGACTTGAGAATGGTTCCATGGCTGGTGAGTCTGGCGGACATTACTGCGATCCGCTTATCGCTTTCATGATGGTTTACAACGCAATCAAGGGTAACTACACAGGTATCGAGGGCAGCTTCGAGGATGTTCCGTTCCCGTATCTGTATGTATCTTCTCCGGACGACTACAAAGCATATGAGCAGTACTTCGTAGATCAGCTTCCATACACCGATGAGGAACTGGTAGCTATGTCCGAGCTTAGCCTGGATGACCTGAAAGCAACTGCAGCTGGTATCTCCATTGAGGATGCTGCACAGAGAGCAGGCAACTAATTAATTCAGAAACGGATTCAAATTATAGAATTTTAAGAGGCTGAATGTAATAGAAAAGGCCGGTATCGCACGGCGCGATGCCGGTCTTTTCTTTAAAAGAAAAAAGAGACTGAGCAGTTATGAATGAGGTATAAAATATGGGTTCTTCTGTTGTTGAAACAACCGGAAAGAAAAAACTTTCGGGAACTGCCAAGGGTTATATCATCCTGGTAGGCCTGGTAGTGCTTTCCTGGGCGATTTTTAAAGTTCTGACGCCGGGCAATTTTGGTTCTCCGGCCAATATGCTGAGTTATTTTCAGGCCAGCCTGATCGCGACGGTTGGCGCTGTTGGTTTTTACTTTGTTATGGTTATGGGTATGTTCGATTTCTCCATCGGCGCGAACATCATGCTTTCAGCGATTGTAGGCTGTGTATTTGCCTCTCGTTTCGGCATGGGATATGCCGGTCTTATCATCGGCAGCGTGCTGACTGGTACCATTGTCGGACTTTTAAACGGTATTTTTTATGTAAAACTCCGTATCCCGTCCATGATTGTAACGACGGGTCTGGCTCTTATCTATGAGTCGGTTGCCAACTACATCGCAGGCGGCGTGGAGCAGACGCTTCCGTCCAACCTCCGTGCATTCGGACAGATGCCGTGGAACATTATTCTGGCACTTCTGGCATGTGTGGCAGCTTACATTTTCTTAAATTATACAAAGATTGGTACGTATACATATGCGATCGGCAGCAACGAGTTCGTAGCGAAAAACATGGGTATCAATGTTAATAAGTACAAAGTACTTGCATTTATCTTAAGCGGCGCATTTTTAGGCGTTATGGCGATTTTAACGATCAGCTACGGTTCCTCCATGGTAGCGGTAACCGGTATGGCGTCGATGAGCCGTAACTTCGTTCCGACGATGGGATGCTTCTTCGGTCTGGCGTTTAAGAAATACGGCATGCCGCTGCAGGCGATCGTCATCGGCGAGTTTGTTATCAACATTATTTTCTTTGGTTTCATCGCGATGGGCGCACCGACAGCGATCCAGGACGTTATTACAGGTCTGGCACTGTTAATTATCATCACGCTGACCACAAAAGCAGAAAAAGGCGAGATTGTCAAGTAAATCGAGGGAGGAAATGCAATGAGCGAGGTAAGATTACAGGTAAAAAATCTTTGCAAGTCCTTCGGTATCACGAAGGCAGTTCAGAATGTGTCTTTTAATGTCAATAAAGGCGAGGTTCACGCGCTGATCGGAGAGAATGGTTCCGGTAAATCGACGCTGACCAACATGCTGACCGGCATCTACAGTATCGGAAGCGGTACCTTCATTCTGGATGGGAAAGAGATTCATCCGAAGAATCAGGTAGAAGCCAACAACGAGGGTGTTTCTATTATCGTACAGGAGTTAGGAACCCTGTCGGGACTTACAGTAGCGGAAAATATATTCCTGGGACACGAAGATCAGTTCGTACATATGGGAATTAAAAATACAAATGCCATGAATAAAAAGGCGACGGAGCTTCTGAAACAGTACGGCTTCGAGCGCATCAAGGCGGCAGACATCATCGACAACTACAATTTCGAGGATCGGAAGCTGGTCGAGATCGTAAAGGCAACCTACTTCAATCCGAAGATTGTTGTCATCGATGAGACGACCACGGCACTTTCCCAGGAAGGCCGTGAAGAACTTTACAAACACATGAACCGCATCCGTGAGAGCGGCAACACGGTTATCTTTATCTCCCATGACCTTCCGGAGATTCTGGAGAAGTCAGATACCATCACGATCCTGCGCGACGGCGTTTACATTGATACCGTCAAGAGCAAGGATGTGACCGAGGACGATCTGAAACGTCTGATGGTAGGCCGTGAGGTAACAGGTGATTATTACCGTGCGGATTACGGCGAGAAAGTATCAGATGAAGTCGTTCTTTCTGTTAAGAACGTGACGGTTCCGGGACTCATCGAGGATGTCAGCTTTGATCTTCACAAGGGCGAGATCCTTGGCTTTGGCGGTCTGTCCGAGTCCGGTATGCATGAGATCGGCAAAGCAATCTTTGGCGCTTCCTATGACAGAACCGGTACGGTACAGCTGGCAGACGGAACGCAGATCAACGATATCCCGGGCGCGATCAAGCACAGCATCGCGTATACATCGAAGGATCGTGATAATGAGTCAGTCGTTTTAAACCAGAGCATCGGCGACAACATCTGCCTGCCGTCCCTGGATTCGCTGGCAAACAAGCTTCACCTGTTGAGCGATAAGAAATTAAGAGAATTTTCCAACCAGTTTGCAAAACAGATGTCCGTTAAGATGGTAAACGTAAACCAGTTCGTTTCGGAGCTTTCTGGTGGTAATAAGCAGAAGGTCGTTCTGGCAAGATGGATTGGAAAAGATTCCGATATTGTCGTTCTCGACAGTCCGACCCGTGGTATTGATATCAAGGTTAAACAGGACATTTACCAGTTAATGAACCAGATGAGAAAGAACGGAAAATCGATTATCATGATTTCCGAGGAGCTGATGGAGCTGATTGGTATGTGCGACCGCATCATTATCATGAAGGACGGCAAGATCAGCGGTGAGCTGGAACGTGATGAGGCGATGGATGAGAACAGCCTGATCACGATGATGGTATAAGGAGGATGCAATGGAGAATCAAGTTAAGACAAGTACGGAAAATAAAGAGCAGCAGCTCAAAAAGTTATCAAAAATGACGATGATCCGTTCGCTTCTGCCGATTGCGGGACTGATTATCATCTTTCTTATGTTCAATGCCCTGACGAATTTCCGGATGATGAATAACCTTCCTCTGGTACTTTCCCAGGTGTATGTCACCATGATTTCGGCAACCGGCGTATTCTTTATCATGACGATGGGCGGTCTGGATTTCTCCCAGGGTTCCATTCTTGGTATTGCATCGATTGTTGTCTGCATGGTTTCCAAGACCAGCATTCCACTGGCGATTGTGGCAGGTATCGCGGTTGGTGCAGCGATCGGCGCCATCAACGGTTACTTCTATGTATACCGCAAGATTAAATCCTTCATCGTTACGATTTGTACGATGTTCTTATTCCGTGGATTTATCAAATATCTGACGACCAACGCGCCGGTAGCCGGCTCTGCGATGTTAATCAACTTCGACAGCACTGAATTAAAGCTGGCTTGTACGTTGGCGGTCCTGATTATCGGATTTATTTTATTCCGCTTTACCAAGTTTGGTACTTATTTAAAGGCGATCGGAGCAGGTGAGAAAGCAGCGATGTTCTCCGGCATCCGTACCGACCGCATGAAGTTCCTTATCTACACACTGGCAGGTGCGATCACAGGATTTGCCGCATTTATCAATGTTATCAAGGTTGGTTCGGTTACTTCTTCCGGTGGTAACCAGCTTGAGACCCAGATCCTGATTGCACTGGTACTGGGCGGTATGCCGATTTCCGGTGGTGCGAAGGTACGTTTTGAGAATATCATCGTTGGTTCTCTTCTGTACATCGTCCTGAACAGTGGTCTGACGATGATGGGCTTTACCACACAGATGATGCAGCTCATCCAGGGTGTTGTATTCCTGATATTCGTAGCTGTATTCGCAGACCGACAGTCCCTGCAGGTTATCAAATAGGACAGACGAAAGCGACATCTGGAGGTTACAGTATGAGGGAGAACAGCAGCCGGAATCAGGATGGACTTAAATATCAGAAGCTCTACAACTGGGGTCGGACGCTGATTATGAGCGGGGTGCTCCGGAATATGGACAAGTTTCCGTCCGAGCACATGCTCCAGAATAAATTTGGATACTCCCGCCAGACGGTCCGCAACGCGCTCGACCGCCTGGAGCAGGACGGGCTGATTGCCCGGGTCAAGGGAAGCGGCACCTACGTTTCCTACGCGCCGGAGAAGAATAAGGAAGAACGTCCCCGCATCGGACTGATTCTCAGTTATTTTTCAGATTACCTGTTTCCGCAGGTGTATGAGGGAATCGAGTCCGTCCTGCGGGAGGAAGGCTATGAGATCAGCGTTTCAGTCACGCGCAACCGCTTAAATGACGAGGCTCTGTATCTCAAGGGGATGCTGGGGCGCAATGTGTCCGGACTCATCATCGAGGGGACGCGTTCCAGTTTCCCGAATCCGAATCTGCGGCTTTACAAGGAGATACGGCGGAGAAATATTCCGACGCTGTTTATTCACAATCATTACCAGAATGAGACGTTTGACAGCGTGGAGATGTCGGATGCGCGCGCGGGCTATGAGCTGACGCGGATTCTGATACAGAACGGACATACCCGGATCGGCGGTATTTTCAAATACGATGACTGGCAGGGGATCGAGCGTTACCGCGGCTTTATTGAGTGCCTGTCGGATTTCGGGATCGATTTCCAGGAGGACTGGATCCGCTGGTATTCGACCCGGGATATGGAAGAGAAATTAAGCAAAAAGGGACTCCAGCGGATGTACCGCCGGACGAAGGACTGTACCGCGATGATCCTCTACAACGACGAGGTGGCAGGCAGCTATATGGATTTTTTAAAGGACCGTGGGCTGCGTGTGCCGGAAGATATTTCCCTGGTATCGTTTGATGATGCCGGACCGGCGCAGGAGGGGGATCTCACGATCCTGTCCGTGATTCATCCCAAGTACAATCTTGGGCGGCTGACAGCGCGTAATCTTCTGCGGATGATAGAGGATCCGGACTGGCAGGAAAAGAAGTATTCGTACCGGTTTCCAGTGATGTTTAACAACGGAAATTCGGTTCGGGATATACATTGAAAATGACAAGGAGGCAGATTAAAATGAAAAAGTTATACTTTATTGTGGGTTCCCAGGACTTATACGGAGAGGAATGCCTGAAACAGGTTGCAGAAGACAGCCGTCAGATGGTTGCATTCTTAAACGAAAAAGTGGGCGATCTGGCAGAGATCGAACTTCTTCCAACCGTAGAGACTTCTGAAATCTGTATTCAGGATATGCGGAAAGCTTCGAATGATGATGACTGTGTCGGCGTTATCACATGGATGCACACCTTCTCCCCTGCAAAAATGTGGATCAAAGGTCTGCAGGAATTAAGAAAACCGCTGCTTCATTTACATACACAGGCAAATGAGAAACTTCCGTATGATGAGATCGACATGGATTTCATGAACCTGAACCAGTCCGCACATGGCGACCGTGAGTACGGCTTCATCGTTGCCAGAATGGGTATTCCGCATGAGGTTGTAGCTGGATATTACAAACATGACGATGTGGTAGCAAAGATCCGCCAGTTTGCATCCGTTGCAAAGGCTATCTCCTACTCTAAGTCCTTAAAGGTAGCTTCCTTCGGCAACAACATGCGCGAGGTGGCGGTTACCGACGGCGACCGCGTAGAGAGCCAGATCAAATACGGCTGGGAGTGCAACTACTATGCACTGGGCGATCTGGTTGACATCATCAACCAGGTAACCGAGGAAGAGATCGACGCGAAGATGAAAGAGTATACTGATAAGTATACAATGAAGACCGACCGCATTGATTCTGTCCGCGAGCAGGCTAAATACGAAGTGGGTCTGGAGAAATTCCTCTCCGCGAACGGGATCGGTGCATTTGCAGACACCTTCCAGGATCTGCATGGCTTAAAGCAGCTTCCGGGTATCGCAGCTCAGAACCTGATGGGCAAAGGCATCGGCTTTGGTCCGGAGGGTGATTACAAGATTTCCGCTCTGTCTGCAGTCCTGATGAAGATGTCCGAGGGCAAAGAGGGCGCAACCGGCTTTATCGAGGATTACACCTACGATCTGACTCCGGGACAGGAGTTAGAGTTAGCTTCCCATATGCTGGAGGTTCCGCCGGCATTTGCAGCAACTAAACCGGAGATCGATGTAATTCCGCTGGGTATCGGCGGCAAGGAAGATCCGGCAAGACTGATTTTCGACGGCGTGACCGGCGATGGTATCCAGGTAACGATGGTAGATATGGGCGATCATTTCCGCATCATCTGTGCAGATATCGAGCTTGTAAAACAGCCGAAACCGATGCCAAAACTTCCGGTAGCGAGAATTATGTACCGTCATAAACCGAACTTCCAGATCGGTACGGCTGCATGGTGCTACGCAGGCGGCGCTCATCACTCCGTTGTATCTACCGCTCTGACGAGAGATGACATCGCTATGTTCGCGCGTCTGACTGGTACCGAGTTAATTACAATCGGCGAAGATACGACAGAGGCTGATTTACAGAAATTCTTTATGAAATAATAGGGCGTTTGAAAGATAAAAATTTTTGAAAAAGACGTAACTGCATAAGTTTTTGTCACAACTGTGAAAATAGAATAGTTATGAATGACGGGGCGTGCCGCAGCCAAGGGGATGAAAATTCCGGCGGCGGTGCGCTTTTTGCTACAATGAGGAGGATGGATATGGGCCGCAGTGCGGAAGAGATCAAGAAAGACATAGAGAGCGGAAATACAGCGCTCGGAATTGAATTTGGTTCGACCCGAATCAAGGCAGTCTTGACGGACGGCACGACCGCGCCGATCGCGCAGGGGAGCTATGAGTGGGAAAACCGTCTGGAAAATGGTATCTGGACCTATTCCCTGGAAGATATCTGGAAAGGCTTAAAGGACTGCTACGCGGATCTGGCTGTCGATGTGAAGAAACAATACGGTTTAACGCTTAAAAAGGTTGGTGCGATGGGCGTCAGCGCCATGATGCACGGCTATATGGCATTTGATGCGGACGGAAAACTGCTCGTTCCGTTCCGTACCTGGAGAAATACGATGACCGCCGAGGCAGCAAGACGCCTGACGGACCTGTTTAACTATAATATCCCGCAGAGATGGAGTATTGCACACCTGTATCAGGCGGTGATCAACGGCGAGGAGCATGTATCCCGCGTGCATTTCCTGACCACCTTAGCCGGATATGTACATTGGAAACTGACCGGTAAGCAGGTACTTGGCGTCGGCGATGCTTCGGGTATGTTCCCGATCGACCCGGCAACCGGACAGTATGATGCTGAAATGCTGGATAAGTTCGAAGAAATGATGGTTCCAAAGGGATATCCGTGGAAGCTGCGCGACCTTCTGCCGGAGGTTCTGAGCGCTGGCGATGAGGCGGGAACGCTGACTGAAGAAGGCGCGAAGCTGCTGGATGAGAGCGGCAATCTGGAAGCTGGCATTCCGCTGTGCCCGCCGGAGGGCGATGCAGGAACCGGTATGACTGCAACCAATAGTGTGGCAGTCCGCACCGGTAACGTATCTGCCGGAACTTCTGTATTTGCAATGGTTGTTCTGGAAAAGACTCTGGAGACGGTTCACCAGGAGATTGACATGGTAACTACGCCGGACGGTCATCTGGTCGGCATGGTTCACTGCAACAACTGTACCTCCGATCTGAATGCCTGGGTAGGTCTGTTTGAAGAGTTCTATGAGCTGATGGGTCAGAAAACAGACCGCAACACCTTGTTTGGAACCCTGTACCGCAAGGCGCTTGAGGGCGATGAAGACTGCGGCGGACTGATGTCCTACTGCTACCTCTCCGGCGAGCCGATCACCGACTTCGAGGAGGGACGCCCGCTGTTTATGCGCCGTCCGGACAGCAAGCTGGGACTGGCAAACTTCATGCGTACCCACTTATACAGTTCTCTGGCAACCCTGAAATATGGTCTGGACAT
>NZ_FR895031.1:25352-26418 GCF_000434655.1 Clostridium sp. CAG:43
AAGAGCACGTGACGCTGGATAAACTGATGGGCCACGGCGGATTCTTCAAGACGAAGGGCGTTGGACAGCGTATCATGGCGGCAGCGGCTGACGTACCGGTATCCGTTATGGAGACAGCTGGTGAGGGCGGTGCCTGGGGTATCGCGGTTCTGGCGGCGTACCGCAAAGATAAGAAGCCGGGACAGAGCTTGTCCGATTACTTAAATGCGCAGGTATTTGCAGATGCAAAGGCGGAGACGATGGAGCCGGATGCAAAGGATGTCGAGGGCTTCAATGCGTTTATGACAAGCTATATCAATGGTCTGGCTGCCGAGAGAGGCGCCGTAGAAGGAAGGTTTTAATCGATGCTGGAAGAATTAAAAAAAGAAGTATACAAAGCTAATATGCTGCTTCCGAAATACGGTCTGGTTACCTTTACCTGGGGCAATGTTTCCGGGATTGACCGCGAGAGGGGGCTGTTTGTCATCAAACCGTCTGGCGTGGACTATGACAAACTGACGCCAGATGATATGGTTGTCATGGATCTGGAAGGAAACCGCGTTGAGGGAACGCTGAATCCGTCCTCTGATACAAAAACCCACCTGATTCTTTATAACCGTTTTCCGAAGATCGGCGGCGTGGTTCACACGCACAGCCCGTGGGCGACTTCCTGGGCGCAGGCGGGACGTGACATTCCGTGCTACGGAACGACCCATGCAGATTATATTTATGGTTCCGTTCCATGCGCGAGAAACTTAAATGAGGAAGAATTAAAGAATTATGAGTGGAACACAGGCGTTCTGATTGCAGATTTGTTTGAGGAGAGGAAGCTCGACCCGATGGCGGTGCCATGTGTGCTCTGCAAGAACCATGGACCGTTTACCTGGGGCAAGGATGCGCATGAGGCGGTTCACAATGCGGTTGTACTCGAGGAGGTTGCCAAGATGGCGGCGCGCTGCGAGATGATCAATCCGGATGTGAAGGAAGCGCCGCAGTGCCTGCAGGATAAACATTATCTGCGGAAGCATGGCCCGGGGGCGTATTACGGACAAGGGAATTTGTAGTTACTGTTCACGGGTAGGCACTT